>NZ_CP073588.1:1816363-2119090 GCF_021560015.1 Shewanella vesiculosa
TGATAACTTGCAAGTTTCATTATTGCTCCTAAATACTGGGTGAGCGCAGCGGATTATCCACACTACACGCTCAATTTGACGATACAAATAACCGATCACGGCAGAAAAACCTATAGCGTGAGCTCAATCACATTTTGTTGGCACTCACGTCTATTTGTAAATTATTCGTTACATTAATAAAAACGCACCGCAAATACTGATTTACAGCGTTTATGTGACTAAAATGCCAGCAAAATACTGGCATTAAATCGTTACATCACTTTTTCTTACTAATATTATAATCGCGTAATTTATTAGCAATTGCGGTATGTGACACCCCAAGTTTCTTAGCCAACTGTCGTGTACTTGGGTACGCAGGATACAATCGACGCAATAAACCCGCTTCGTATTCTTTCATGGCTTCATCCAAGGTGCCTTCAAACTCTTCGTCGAAGTAACCAAAACCTTCGGCATAGGATGGTAATTTGAGTTGTTCAACGGTCAGCTCTGTCGAACCATCCCACATGGATACCGCCCTAAAAATGGCATTTTTCAATTGACGCACATTACCTGGCCACGCATAAGTAAACAGATAATCGCGGCAAGTTGCCGAGATCCGTCTTAATGGACTCGATAACTGCTGACTATAATGTTCTAAGAACATTTCGGTTAATGGCAGCACATCGACTCGGCGCTCACGCAGGGATGGCATGTGGTAACTTAATACATGAATACGGTAATATAAATCTTCTCTAAACTCACCCGCTTGGCAAAGCTCAGCTAAATGTTTTTGGGTTGAGCAAATAATACGCACATCTGCGCGAACTTCTTCATCACCACCAATACGCCTAAAGGTACCGTCTTGAAGTAAACGCAGTAATTTAACTTGCGCCGCTTTGGACATTTCGGCAATTTCATCCAGAAAAACCGTCCCCCCTTTGGCTTCTTCAAATAACCCGCGTTTTACAACTGTGCCATTGTTGACAAAACCAAATAATTCTTCTTCTGCGACGCTGTCTGGCAGTGCAGCACAATTAATCGCAATAAACGGATGTTCGCGGCGCATACTGGCATCATGACTAGCACGCGCCATGAGCTCTTTACCCGTCCCCGTTTCACCGGTTATTAACAAAGGCGCATCGAGCTGTGCCATGCGCTTAGCTTGCTTGAGTATGTCTTTCATTTTATCGCTAACCGCTAATACATTATCAAAACCTGTGGTTTGATTTTGCAGCGCGTTAAATTGTTTACCGACTCTAGCAGGTGATTTGAGCGAAATAACGGCACCCGCTAAAATGGTTTTGTCATCATCGTCAGGTAAATAAATGGGTAGCATTTCGGCCAAATACTCGTTCGAGTTAATTTGCACTCGAGTAGCTTGAGCCAATACAGGTATTTCACTCATCCAACGGGCAAAGTTAAACCCCTGAACCCAATGGTTAAGTGACTCCCCTACCACTTCATGTTCAGCCATACCTAGCGTCAATAAGGCCGATTCATTAGCGATGCGCACTCGCCCTTTAGCGTCAGTTGAAAACACTGAGTCGGGTAAGGTTTTAAGTAAGGTTTTAAGGGCATAATGCTCTTGTTCTGACGGCATAAAAGACACGGTACGGACGTCATGTACACTTTCAACCTTACGAATTTGCGGCATTAACTCTCGTAATGTTTCAAAACTGATCTCAGCAAATTGCAGGAATAAGAACCCCTTATTACTGGCATCAATTGCGATTAAGTTAATTCCATGTTTTTCGAGCACGACGAGGATGTCTTTCGCTAAACCCACGCGATCAATACAGCTGACTTCCAAACGCATAATGTAACGATTCCCTATTTATTGAAGTTTTATTGCGGAAATTTGGCATAACGTTAGAGGGATATTGCTTCGGTGGCAAGTGAAGTTTACAGTAGAATTGTAACAGAGCGATTATTTCAGCACATTACGTTAACGTAATGCGCTGAAATCGATGACGATAATTACGCGTCTAACAACTGGTCTGTCTTGGCAGCCATGATAAAATCGTTTTTGTGTAAACCTTTAATTGAGTGTGACCACCAAGTGACCGTGACCTTGCCCCATTCGGTTAATATCCCAGGATGATGACCTTCAGATTCGGCTAAATCAGCTAACTTGTTGGTAAACACCATGGCCAGCTTAAAGTTTTTAAATTTATAAACCCGCTCAAGCTGCATAATACCGTCACGAACTTCAACGCCCCAATCGGGGATCATACCGACAAGTTCAGCCAACTCAGCATCACTCACTTTCGGGGCATCGGCTTGGCATGCTTCACACTTCATCTCGGTTAATGCGTTCATTTTTACTCCTAGGCTTAATTATAATAATGTCTAACTTGCATACTGATGAGAAAACAACCCTCTATTCAGTAGCAGTAAATCGATTAAATTGCTTTGGTTTTAGGGGCGAACTTAGGCTCAAACATGCCTAATTGGCGGGCCTTGGTTACCATACTCATAATGTCCATACGGGCAATTTCATCTAAATAATCAATATGGTTAATCACGTAATAGATAGGCTGCATAATATCGATACGATAAGGAGTACGCAGTACATCAAGTAAGTCAAAAGGTTTGCGTTCTGGCTCATCACTTAGCGAATAAAGCGTTTCACCAGGAGAGCTTAAAATACCACCACCGTAAATGGCTAATGGCTCATTTTTCGCTTGTACCAAACCAAATTCAATAGTGAACCAATATAGCCGCGCTAGAAACACTCGCTCTTCTTTGGATGCCGCAAGTCCTAACTGGCCATACATATGCGAAAAATGTGCAAATGATGGATTAGTCAACAATGGACAATGACCAAATATTTCATGAAATATATCAGGCTCTTGCAGGTAATCAAACTCTTCTTTGCTACGTATAAACGTCGCTACTGGAAACTCTTTATTGGCCAGTAACTCAAAAAAACGCCCAAATGAAATTAATGCTGGTACCGCTGCGGTTTTCCAACCCGTAGCATCTAATAACACTTTATCGATTTCGGGTAACTGCGGAATACGGTCACTCGACATGCCTAAGGCATCGAGTCCTTGCAGATAAGCATTACAAGCTTTCCCCGGCATATTCGTCACTTGGCGCTGATACAATTGTTGCCATAATTGATTCTCATGCTCAGAATAATCAATGTAACCCTGGGCATCAGGTTGATGGGCAATATACTTTGTTGCTGTACTCATAAGTTCCACTTTACGTCAACTTCACTCCCTACATAGTGTGCTAACGTTGACGTTTTGTTAACTCCCTCACAGTTTATTTCATGCGGTTATGTTGCTTTAATCGTAAACAAATAAATACAAACGAGCTGTAAGCCCCATGAGTAGGCTCAGGTTTTATCACCATAAATGAACACATTACAGTAAGACTTAACCAAAGTTAATTTAGCGCGCCATCGATAATTTAACTGACGATAGAGCTGGGATAATTTACAATATCATTCACACATGATTCATTAATTCATAGGATGATTTATTTATGGCAATTTTAGTAACCGGTGGCGCCGGCTATATTGGTACCCACACAGTCGTTGAGCTATTAAATGCCGGACAGGAAGTGATCATTGTTGATAATTTATCAAATTCAAGTGTTGAAGCCCTAGCCCGTGTTCATACTATTACTGGTAAGGATGTCACTTTTTATCAAGGCGATATTTTAAATAAAGCTTTGCTACAAAAAGTATTTGTAGACCATAGCATTGAGTCTGTTATTCATTTTGCAGGCTTAAAAGCCGTCGGTGAATCAGTCGCCGAACCATTAAAGTATTATGAAAACAACGTGACTGGCACGATTATTTTATGCCAAGTCATGGCCGAAAATAACGTTAAAAACTTAGTCTTTAGTTCATCCGCCACGGTTTATGGCGATCCAGCAAGTCTGCCCATTAAAGAAGATTTCCCAACGGGCGCGACCAACCCATATGGTCAGTCAAAATTGATGGTTGAATATATTTTAGCCGACTTGTACAACTCAGATAACAGCTGGAATATTGCTCGACTACGTTACTTCAATCCTGTTGGAGCTCACGAAAGCGGCTTAATTGGTGAAGATCCTAACGACATTCCGAATAACTTAATGCCGTTTATTGCCCAAGTTGCTGTCGGTAAACGCGAAAAATTAAGCGTGTTTGGCGATGATTACGACACACCAGATGGCACAGGTGTTCGCGATTATATTCATGTTGTTGATTTAGCTGTGGGTCACTTACAAGCGCTTAAAAAGCTGCAAACAAAACCTGGATTGGTGACTTATAATCTCGGTACGGGTATCGGTTACAGTGTGTTAGACATGGTCAAAGCATTTGAAACAGCTTGTGGTAAAACCATTGCTTATCAAATCAGTCCACGCCGTCCTGGTGACATTGCCGCTTGTTATGCCGATCCGAGTTTTGCCGCAACAGAACTTAACTGGCATGCAACTCATACCGTTGAAGATATGGCCAATAGCAGTTGGAAATGGCAATCACATAACCCTGATGGTTATAAAATGCCTAGCGCTTAACAATTTTTAGCTGCAGCGAATGCTAATATCAGGGTGTGTTAATCTTTCAAAGTAAATTTTGCGGCTGTGTGGTGATGTTATACCAGGCGGAGCTAATTCATGTAGCGACTTAACATGAATTAGCGATAACCTAGTAGAAACAAGCCACAATCCGCCCCAAAATTGCGATTAAACGCCCTTGTTAGCACAGGTTTTAGCTCGAAGCCATTTTTAGCCTGATAGAGCGACAAACCCTAGCGCCAGCTAATGCGTTTACGTCCAATTAGGATAGCCATGAGCCAAAGTATTAATCAAAGTCGGCGTAATCTATTTAGTCGCAGAAAATCCAATGTCACCCGCCCGCCATGGAGCAAAACAGATCAAGAATTTACTGACAATTGCACCCGCTGTGACAAGTGTATTACCGCCTGCGAAACCCAAATAATTAAACGCGGTGAAGGTGGGTTTCCTGAAATAGATTTTAATCTTGGTGAATGTACTTTTTGCCAGCTTTGCGTTGATGTGTGCCCAGAGCCGGTGTTCGATCTCGCCCAGTCCTTACCCTGGTCAATTCGCGCCAGCATAAAAGACAGCTGCTTAACCTATGAAGGTGTTTGGTGCCAGAGTTGTAAAGATGCCTGCGATCCACGCGCAATTAGCTTTATCATGGCAGTAGGACAAGTGCCTAAACCCTTGATAGATACTGATGCCTGTACGGGTTGTGGTGCTTGTGTATCTCCCTGCCCTTCTAATGCCATACAGATTGGCAAACCGAGCTAATTTATCAAATACGGTATGTTAATCAGTTAGCAATATAGCGAGCGATTTTGGTGTTATTTATTTGCCTTTAACGCTATATTATCAGCCAAAATATAGCCATAAGAGCACTGAGATGTTTGGTCAAAAACAAGCTGCAAATCCGCTGAGTTTTATCGCCCCAGAATGTCACTTAACCGGCAAACTTATTTTCAGCGGTGATGTACTCATTGCAGGGCATATCAACGGCGATATTAAAGCACAAGGCAATGTGACGATTGAACCCAATGGCACAGTCGATGGTGATTTTGTGCCGAAACTTAATGATTGCTGGCCAACTAACAGGTAAAGCACACTGTAAAAAAATGACCCTGCATGAGCAAGGTATTTTTGAAGGGGATGCGTATTGTGAAAACATCGAAATTTTAGACGGTGGCCAGTTTTTAGGTTATCGCCACGTAGAACCATTGACTCTGATTTCATCAAAAAGCTAATTTGAGCTTTTTGTCAGCGTTTTTCCTGCCTTATAACGCGGACAATTGTCATCGATATTTAACCAGCTAACCTGCTCATCAGTGTGTATATGGTAAGTTGGCTGCACTTTTTTGTGGTAGATCAAGCGATGCAATCGATAATGTTATGTACTGCGGATAATCCAGATGTCGATAAGTCAGAGAGCAACCACAGTGTTGACAAAAACCCCGACGAATATCCTTTGATGAAGCAAACTCTGTGACTTGCCCTTGGAGCCATTGAACTTGTTCATAATAAAAATCCATCCAGCTCATCATCACCGCACCGGCACTTTTTCGACATTGACTGCAGTGGCAGTGATCGGCATCAAATGGTAAACCATTAACTTGATAACGGATGGCGCCACATAAACACCCTCCTTGTAATAGCTCACGCTGTGCCATGTTGCCTCCTAGAAGATCACCAAATCCTTTAATAATGGCTTATTCATCACTATTGATTAGTGCTTGTCGCTGCCATTGACGCAACAAAGCGACAAACTCTTTGGGCTCTCGATCTAAACTGTCAATGGATAGGTACACATGGTAACCAAGCTGCTCATTCAAGGTTTGGCAACGATGACCGAACATCGCCAGAACACCACGATAACGTTCACCGTTAACCACTAGCGGGGTAAATTCTGCACCTAAGTAACCTTCTAAACTTTGTAAATCCTCATCTTGAGTGGCAGCGGTCATCAAAAGTGGCCGCTGTTCTGTTAGTAATCCGGTAGCCAAACGCGGTGAAATACAATCTAATATGGGATTAATCTTTTTAAGTTTGACGCCAATATAAGGCAGTTCAATCATCTCCATATTTTGATTTACCCGCACGCTATCAAGCCGCTGAATATTATGCCATTCAATAAATACCTGACCACGACGATGAAAAAATACCACTCCTGTAGGCATTAGTTTGAAGCTGACCGCTGGCTGATACACTTTAGCGACACCTAACACCAGTGCGACTGAGCCTAAGGCAAAACACAACATACCGGGCACAAAAAAGCCTTTAAGCCCAATAAAAATAATCAAGCTAGTCACTAAACTTAACGCGCCAACAACAGTAAGCGTGATGCCATTTCGCTTAGCATAAGGACTAATTAACATGTGCTCATCACTCACAATAGTGTCCTTGGAATTGATTGATAAATTATTCAAAATACTGCTACCCAACTATTTAGTAAACAACGCTAGTGATTATTCACTAATAGATCTTTAACCCAAAACCATAATATACCGACATACTCATGAATGGCTCGCTGTGAATCTAACAAATTATCCGCATTTAAACGCCACCAATCGCTACTATTAGCAATAAAGTCAGTTGGCGCCGCTTGGGGTTGCATCCCTAAAGCGTTAAATATGCGCATAGACCTTGGCATATGTGTTGCCGACGTCACCAATCTAAAAGGCTGAGTGCCCAAAAATTGCTTAAGTGCATTGGCTTCTTCAATGGTGTCTTTAGGTTGATTGAAGACCGTAATACTCTTTTTGGGGATGCCTAATTCTTGGGCTGCTTGAGCCATAATAGTGGCATGAGCAGTTGGCTGATTACCGCCGCTCCAACCACTGACCACTAAGGTGCAGTGTTGGCCAAGGCTAAACTGACGCACGCCTTCAGTTAATCGAGCCAGTGCTGTAGATGATAATTGCTGCACTGCAGTATGGCCTTGCTGCTCACGGTTACCCGATCCCAATACCATCACAACACAAGCCCCTGTTATTGGCTGATGGTTAACGTGATACTGCGACTCTAACGAATCCGCTAAATAGTAGCTTACTTGCGCTTGGCTGGTTAATACCAGTAGCGCTATCGCAGCCACCAAGGCGGTACGGCCAAATTGCAGCAACCGTGTTCTTTTTGTGCGCCATAACACGGCTGCTATGACTAATAGCATAATGCTAAGCGGAATGGGCATGACTAATTGCGATAAGATTTTTTTAAGCCAAAACATCGGTATATCACTTGAACAATGAAAACTGTCGCTAGTTTATCGTTATAAAGTCTGAATACAAACCCTATCAAGCAAACAAAAACGGCACTATTAAAGTGCCGTTTGATGAATTAACCATATTGCGAGATGAACGCTCAGCCAAGTGAATCGAGATGACCTTTAGCTTCATTCTCACAAATATCTATCCTGAACAACTGTTCAGCATACAAGTTAAGCCTACTTTTCGTCTTTGCCCCAAAGCCAGGCCGCACCGCGAACGCCAGAAGATGCACCAAACTTGTTTTTAACCACTTGAGTGCCGCATTCGCGACCGACAACGTATTTGGGTAACACTTTTGGTAATTCAGTGTAGATAGCATCAATATTTGATACACCGCCACCTAATACAATCATGTCTGGATCCATCATATTGATCACATGCGCAAGTGAGCGCGCTAATCGATCGATATAACGCTCAAATGCTGCGGTAGCCAACGGATCGCCTTGTTGCATCATCTCAGAAATTTGGATACCACTGATTGCATCGCCGCCTGCTTCACGAAAATCACGTACAAAGCCAGTACCCGATATAAAGGTCTCGATACAGTCACGATTACCACAAAAACAGCTAGTCGAATTAAACTCATCAGCCGTCATCCACGGAAGAGGATTATGACCCCATTCACCGCCAATACCATTACCACCGCCATGCACACGACCATTAATAGCGATACCAGCACCACAACCTGTACCAATGATACCGCCAAAAACAACACCTTTTCCGGCAGCAGCACCATCGACGGCTTCAGATACAGCAAAACAATTGGCATCATTGGCAACACGCACTTCACGGTGCAACACTTCGCTTAAATCTTTATCAAGCGGATGGCCGTTAATCCAGGTTGAATTAGAGTTTTTAACCAAGCCAGTAAACGGTGACACAACACCAGGAATACCAACACCCACAGAACCCGTTTGGCCTGTTGCGGTTTCAGCATCGGCGACTAAGCCCACAATCGCCGCTAATGTCGCTGGATAGTCTCTTGGAGTAGGAATGCGCTTTCTAAATATCTCAGCGCCATCATCGGCCAACGCCACTAATTCTATTTTGGTACCACCGAGATCGACGCCCATACGCATCATAACTTATTACTCCATTTACTTATTATTAATTAGATTCAATGTTCGATTAACGCAAATTGCTTTAAAAAACAATTATTTACGCTCAAACCACGCCAAGGACGCGGCAATAAAATACGGATTTAAAATATTTTCTTTCTGGTTATATTGCAGCGCTGTGAGTGCTGGATACTCAACCACTTTACCTCCAGCACTTTCCAATACAGCTTGCGCTGCTGCAGTATCCCATTCACTGGTGAGGCCTAATCTTGGGTACACATCGGCTTGACCTTCGGCCACCATACAAAACTTTAATGAGCTACCAACGCTAAGCATTTGATGTTCACCAATGGTCTGTAAATAGGCGGCGACATCAGGGCTAATATGAGAACGACTGCCAACGACAACAGGAGGTGTCTGTAATGGCCGCTGACGAATATCTAATATTGATGTCGCTCCGTTGTGCTCTAGCCATGCACCTTGGCCAACAATACCGCTATAACATTTGTCTAATACGGGCGCATACACCACGCCTGCGATAGCTTGTCCCTGATGGATCAGCGCAATATTAACCGTAAATTCACCATTACGTTTAATAAATTCTTTAGTACCATCGAGTGGATCGATCAACCAATAGGTTTGCCAAGTCTGGCGTTCAGCCCAACTAATATCAGCGTCTTCTTCGCTCATGACAGCAATATCAGCAAAATGCTGCTTAAGCCCAGCGATGATCACATTGTGACTGGCAATATCGGCTGCAGTAACTGGGCTATCATCTTGTTTCACTTCAATCTGTAAATCAGTTTGCGCATAAACTTGCATAATTGCTTCGCCGGCTTGCTTGGCGAGGAGCACTATCTGTTGTAAGTCTGCTTTAGAAAATACAATATTAGACAAATCAATTCCTTATCAAATTCATATCGCTTTAGCGATCAATACACTATCGATACGTTATTATGCCATTGTTAACATCATAGATTGATAACTTTTTGATTGCACTTGATTCAAAATCGACTCAAAAAACTGACCGAAAAAAACCACCGCGAGGACACAAGATAGCTGCAATACCTCAAAGGCTGCTCGATACTAAGCTAAGCGCCGCTTTGCTCAAAGCAAACAGTGCGTTTTTGCATTCGTATTCAGCAGTCTATGAGACCGCTCAAATCTGACGTGATTGCAGTCAAACGGCCGACGATTATCGACTGACGCCCTGAAGATAATCAAACTAAATCCAGCTCGACCTAAATCAGATCGAGCTGGATTAGGGTTCTAGTGACATTGGATAGTATGGTCGTTTGCAGTCGCTTTAATGACGACATCACTAAAACTAATATCGACTTTAGCGTCAGTACTAAGATAAAACGGCATGGCAATTTTACCAAAGTCCATCGGTTCTCCAGCAAAACAAGCCAGGGAAATACTTACGTTTTGCCATTCAGCTAATTTAGTATTCACCAGCTTGGCAATATCCACTTGTTGGCGACAATCACCTTGACATGCGAGACCTAGCCACAGAGGTTTTGACACCGATTGCTCAACTTTGATACTAAGAGACAATGCTGAATCACTATTACTGTAAGCTCTTAAGTCACGTGGAAAACTACTTATTAAGCCGACGGTACCTTGCTCGGTGCCATTAAACGACACCAAGCGGGCATCTTCTTGCACGGCGCGATCCATGGTGCGGATATTAAGCGCACTGTTGCTCGCCACGCTGCTGGTTAAGGCTTGCTGTTCATTATCTGTTGCTATGTACATTGCCCAAGGAGATTTCACTGCACGTTCAAATAGGGCTAAGTCTTCGAGTGTTTGACTGGCGGCTAAATTATCTTCTGATAACGCATCTAAGCTTATCGCATCGGTTGCAACAGACTGATAGGTTAATCCATATCCGTAAGGGATCAGCGGTTGATAGTCAGCTTGTGCTTGCACACGTTTATCTTGCGCTAATGGCACATTGACCTGAGTTTGTTGGGGTGTAGCTGGCCATGAGAATGACAATTTACCCACAAAATCATATGCAACCGTTCCATCTGGCTTAGTAAATAATACATCTGCAATGCCCTGGCCTTCTGTGCCTGGAAGCCAAGCTGCAACAAACGCATCTGACTGGTTAAATTCAGCATTAACCCACATAGGGCGACCGCTGATAAATACTGATACAACTGGGATACCTTGCGCTTTAAGTTTTTTCAATAATGCTAAATCACGCTTATCGCCACGCTGATATTCAAGATTATCAATATCACCATTGCCCTCGGCATAAGGTTCTTCGCCAAACACAACAATAGCAACATCAGGTTGTTGTTCAGGGTTAAAGTCACCGTTTACGCTTAAGGTTGTCTTGCCGCCACCTTGGGTGACGACCTGCTCGATACCTGAGTAGATGGAAGTTGCACCAGGAAAGTCGCTATTTTTATTGTCAGTACCTTGCCAAGTAATTGACCAACCACCTGATTGTTTACCAATATTATCTGCTGCATCGCCGGCAACAAGCACCTTCATATTAGGCTTAAGCGGCAATATAGATTGATTATTTTTAAGCAACACTAATGACTGACGCACCGCTTCGCGAGCAACCTCGCGATGACTCGCTTGACCGATTAACTCAGTTTTACCTGATAACGGACGATTGGCTGGGCTAGGTTTATCAAACAAGCCGGCACGAAATTTCACTCGTAAAATACGGCTAACCGCATCGTCTATACGCGCTTGGCTGATCTCACCATTTTTAACTTGGGCGATAGTATTTTCATACAATGGTTTCCATGCATCAGTCGGTACCATAAAAATATCTAATCCAGCATTGACTGACTTGGCACAAGACTCGTTAGTACAACCAGCGACTTGTCCGTGACCATTCCAATCGCCGACCACAAAGCCAAAGCCTAATCTATCTTTAAGTACATCGGTTAATAGGTATTGATTGCCATGATTTTTTTTCCCCATGCCAACTATTAAATGAGGCCATAACACTTTGTGCCCCAGCATTAAGTCCGCCGACATAGCCTTGGGCATGAATGTCATATAAATCTTGTTCGCTAGCAAGGTTTTCGCCCTGATCGATTCCGTTTTCAGTTCCACCATCACCGATAAAGTGTTTTACCGTTGAAATAACATGTTGGTCTGATAAAAAGTCACCGCTGACAGAACCTTGCAAGCCTTCAACAATGGCATAAGCATACTCTTTTACTATGCGTGGATCTTCAGAATACCCTTCATAGGTTCTGCCCCAACGGTCATCTCGCACCACGGCAACGGTAGGAGCAAATACCCAATCAATCCCAGTCACCATGACTTCTTGAGCCGTAATGGCGGCTATTTTTTCAATCAATTTTGGGTTGTTGGCAGCGCCTAAACCAATGTTATGCGGAAATAAGGTTGTGCCAATAACATTGTTATGACCGTGTACCGCATCTGTGCCCCACATGGTAGGAATATTAATCCCGTCGATACTGTCATCGACAGATGCTTGATAAAATGATTCCGCTAAGGCAACCCAATCTGCAGGCGTGGCATGCTTGTCGTTGTTAGGATAAGCACCGCCGCCATTGAGATAAGAACCAAAACCGTATTTACGCATATCTTCAACCGTAATATCGCGAATTTCTGGCTGGATCATTTGGGCAATTTTTTGCTCTAGCGTCATTTTGGCAACTAAGGCATCTATCTTGGCCTCTAATGCTTCATCTTTAGCGATGGCTGGGGGTAATGTAGGCCATATTGTTGATGCCGTTTGCTCCGAAGTTACAGCGGCTTCTGTCGTTTGTTGCTGAGTGCTTTGATTATCACTACACCCGCTAACGCCAAGGAAAAGCCCCAAAGTAATTACAGTGGTTTTCATCGGCATTTTTAATCTCGTTGTACGCTGTATTTGAGTCAGTTTCATTGTATTTCCCTTACGCATTTTCTGTTGATACTGGACGTTTTGCATTGCAGCCAATTAACCCGTAGTACCCGATAAAACAGTAACATAGCAAGGGGACAATAAAGGCTAATTGAATTCCCATGATGTCAGCTAGCATGCCCTGAAATAAGGGCAAAATCGCACCGCCAACAATGGCTAAACACAAAATACCTGAGCCTTGGCTAGTGTGTTGTTTTAAATCTTGTAGTGCCAAACTAAAAATCGTTGGGAACATAATTGAGTTACACAGACCGACGAACAACAAGGCCCACATGGCCACCGTGCCAACGCTCATCATGGCTGCAGCCACTAAAATACACGCGCACAGTGCGTTAAACGCTAACACCTTACCTGCATTAATTTTCTGCATCACAGCGGCGCCAATAAAACGGCCGACCATAGCGCCACCAAAGTAATAAGCAATATAATGGGCTGCCTGCGATTCAGACACACCACCAATATGATCTTGAGTTAAAAAGCTAATCAGAAAACTGCCAATACCAACCTCTGCACCGACGTATACAAAAATCCCTACCGCGCCCATCACCAAATGCGGATACTGCCAAGCACTTCCCGTTGCAGAGGTGGTCGATGCAGCATCTTTTTTGCCCAATAGCGGTAGTTTTAACATCATAAAAATCAATGCCAATGCAAACAATGACAAGGCTAAAATTAAGTAAGGGGTTTGAACGGCACTGGCTTGTTGCTCTACTGATAATCGGCCAATAACTTCACCCTCAGTGATGCTCTCATCATGCTCAACCGTTGATAAAATTAACCAACTGCCAAAAAATGGCGCAACTGTTGTACCTAATGAATTAAATGCTTGGGTTAAGGTTAAACGAGACGATGCGGTTTCAGCAGGGCCTAAAACACTGACGTAAGGGTTGGCAGATACTTGTAAAATAGTAATGCCTGATGCCAATACAAAAAAGGCAAACAAAAACATATTATAAGAAGCATAACTTGCTGACGGATAAAATAATAAACATCCAATACAGGCAATAACCAGTCCGGTAATAATGCCTTTTTGATAACCAATTTTACCGACTAGCGCACCGGCAGGGATCGACACAACAAAATACGCACCAAAAAAGCAAAATTGCACCAGCATCGCTTGAGTGTAATTAAGGTCGAACATGTTTTTTAGATAAGGGATTAAAATATCATTTAAACAGGTTAAAAAACCCCACATAAAAAATAATGATGTTAACGCCACTAACGCAAAGCGAAAGTTTCCTTGCTGATGAGTTGAATTAACCGGAGTTGATTCGAGTTGAAGCTGCGAAGTCGTCATGACATTCCCTTATTGTTGTTAATAGTTATCTTGGGTTGCAGTTCATAACGCCAGTGAACTGGATGCTCTTTGTCATTACCTAAGAGTTAACTCCCCGTAAACGCTAGGCATTTTCCATATCGCTATTCCCACACTTGTGCAAGCAGATGAGGATTCAATATTTAACCAAATCAATTATTGACCTTTGGATAATTAATCACTAATCTCAATGTAAGCGCTTTCATTTTTAACATATCGATAACTGATGTCAACGGTTTTTAAACGCGAGAGCACAATATTTACGGTTAGGACAATGCGACACTAGGCCTTTTATCAGTGTGTTTTAAGCTAATAAGTTAGTAATAAAAAAAGACAAAATTAATCAATACTAAGTGAATTAAAATATGAAAATTATGTTACCAGCCGATTCAAAAATGCATTCAAAAGCGTTCACCTTTGGTGTGGCGACAGCTTCATTTCAAATTGAAGGTGCTGTGGCAACTCGTCTGCCCTGTATTTGGGACACATTTTGTGCGACGCCTGGCAAAATTCGTGATGGGTCTGATGGCTCGCAAGCATGCGAACACGTTAAGTTATGGCGTGAAGATGTCGATCTAATAGAATCGCTAGGTGTCGACGCCTACCGTTTATCGATCTCATGGCCTCGCGTTATGCACAAAGATGGCAGCCTGAATCCACAAGGTGTGCAGTTTTATACCGACTTACTCGATGAACTAAACCGTCGTGGCATTAAAACCTTTGTGACCTTGTACCATTGGGATTTACCACAACATATTGAAGATAATGGTGGTTGGTTAAATCGCGAAACAGCCTATTTATTTGCTGACTATGCCGACAAAATAACCCATGCATTCGGTGACAGAGTTTACTCATATGCCACATTTAACGAACCTTTTTGCAGTTCATACTTAGGTTATGAAATTGGCATTCATGCTCCTGGATTAGCGAAAAAAGCTTATGGCCGTCAATCTGCACACCACTTATTATTGGCTCATGGTTTAGCCATGAAAGTGCTGCAAAAAAACAGCCCTAACAGCCAAAATGGTATCGTGCTTAACTTTACGCCTTGCTATAGCGCCACAGATTCTGCCGCAGATGTTGACGCTGCAAGTAAAGCCGACCAATATTTCAATCAGTGGTACATCAAACCCTTGTTTGACCGCTGCTACCCAGACATTATCAATGACTTTGCCGCAGAAGATGTGCCGGTTATTGAAGCAGGCGACTTTGATATTATTGCTCAACCTATCGACTTTCTAGGCATCAACTTTTATACCCGTGCAGTCTATAAAGCCGACCCAGTTAATGGCTTTAGCCAAGTAGACATGGTCGGCAAACCTAAAACAGATATGGGATGGGAAATTTACCCACAAGCCTTTAGTGATTTGTTAACCTCTTTAGATGCACTTTATCCTTTACCACCGATCTACATTACCGAAAACGGTGCGGCAATGGATGATAAATTGTTAAACGGTAAAGTGGATGACCAAGACAGACTCGAATACTATAACGCTCACTTAAATGCGGTAAATAATGCCATTGAACAAGGTGTTAATGTTGTGGGTTATTTTGCTTGGAGTTTGATGGATAACTTTGAGTGGGCAGAAGGTTATTTAAAACGCTTCGGTATTGTCTATGTTAATTATGCAACCCAAGAGCGTACCTTAAAAGCCAGTGCATACGCGTATAGAGACTTTATTAACGCAAGAACATAATATGTTAACCAGAATAAAGCCGTTATATAAACGGCTTTATTCTATTCAAATAGTTGCATCATTTTAAGCAATAACAACAATAATTGAGGCATGTATGATTAGCACTAGAGAAAAAATAGCTTACGGACTTGGGGACACCGCCAGTAATATTGTGTTTCAAACCGTGATGCTATTTCTAACTTTTTTCTATACCGACATTTTCGGTATTTCGCCTGCATTTGTGGGCACAATGTTTTTAGCTGTTCGCTTAATTGATGCGATCACCGACCCACTAATGGGCGCGCTAGCAGACAGAACCAACACTCGTTGGGGTAAGTTTAGACCTTATCTATTATGGTTTGCCCTTCCCTTTGGCTTTATTAGCGTATTAGCCTTTACTACGCCAGATTTGTCTGAAGACGGTAAAATGATTTATGCCTTCGTCACCTATACCGCATTGATGATGGTGTATACCGCGATTAATATTCCTTATTGTGCATTAGGCGGGGTATTAACGGCGGATCCTAAAGAACGCGTGTCAGTGCAATCATACCGTTTTGTGTTTGCGATGCTGGGCGGATTATTGGTGTCAGGCCTAACTTTACCTTTGGTGGAGTTTTTAGGTAAAGGCGATCAAGCTAAAGGCTATCAACTGACGATTGCCGCGATGAGCATTTTGGGTGTTGCGATGTTTTTAGCCTGCTTTTGGGGCACCAAAGAGCGTCTACATCCACCTATAGACCAACAAACAAGCTTTAAAAAAGACTTCACCGACATGCTAAAAAATGATCAGTGGCGAGTATTGGCCATTGCGGCAGTCTGTCTATTATCAGGCATGGTATTGCGCACCAGTTTAGCTATTTACTATGTAAAATATTTCTTAAACATGCCTGATTCTATTACCCTTTTCATCACTCTTGGCATGGTTGGTAATATATTCGGTTGTATTTTAGCTCAACCTTTAGCAAAACGTTTTTGTAAAGTAAAAGCCTATATTACCTTGCAACTGCTGGCAGCGGCCATGTGTGTCGTAAGCTACTTTGTGCCAAGCGATCAAGTGATACTGGCCTTTGGGATGTATGTCATATGGGGTTTTACTTTCAATATGGCTACACCACTGCTTTGGGCAAAAATGGCTGATGTGGTCGACTATGGTCAACATAAAAACGGTGTACGCATTACCGGAATGATTTACTCATCGGTCATATTCTTTATCAAACTTGGGGTTGCTATTGGTGGTGCGGCAGCTGGTTGGTTACTGGCAGGTTATGGTTATCAGCCAGATATCATCCAAACTGAACAGACTCAACAAGGAATATTACTTTCATTCACTGTATACCCTGCTATCGGTTCATTGGTAGTGGCCTTTGTTATGCGTTGGTACACCTTGGACAATGAAAAAGTGGACCAAATACACTTAGAATTAAATAGAGAAGTAAAATAAAAGCATGATAGTCTTGGAGCCATGTGCTCCAAGACGGCTTTTAAAAACTAATTATATGGCAACAATTTACGATGTATCCGTAATGGCTGGTGTGTCTCTAGCGACCGTGTCTAGAGTCATGAATAACAACACCAAAGTCAGCGATAAAACCAAACAAAAGGTTCTCGATGCGATGGCCTCTTTAGGTTATCGCCCTAATACTATTGCCCAATCATTAGCCTCAAATTGCTCCAACAGTGTTGGGGTTTTAGTGTCTCAGCTTGACGGTCCTTTTTATGGTCCCATGATGACAGAAATCGAAACCGCCCTTCGAACAGCTAACAAGCACGTGATTATTGCTGCTGGTCATAGCGACGAGAAGCAAGAAAAAGAAGGGGTTGAGTTTTTGATGAGTCGCGGTTGTGATGCTCTTATTTTGGACATTGAGGCGGTATCAGACGATTACTTGATTGAATTGAGTAAAGGCCCAACACCAGTGGTATTTATTAACCGCTATATCGACGCCATCAAAGAACGCTGTGTTTATCTTGAAAATGAACAAGGTGGTTTCATGGCTACCGAGCACATATTATCACTTGGTCATAAAGACATCGCTTACATTTCAGGGCCACTGTTTAAGCTCGACGTACGAGATCGTCTAAAAGGACATAAGCGAGCATTGCAACAATACAATATCGATTTTGATGACACCCTTTGCATTGAAAGTGACTTTAAAGAAGCTGGCGGCTGTGAAGCGATGGAGCATTTACTGTCGATGAATAAAACCATTACTGCAGTCGTGTGTGCGAATGATCAAATGGCCTCTGGGGCAATTGCGGTGTGTTTAGAACACGGAATCCGCGTACCCGATGATATTTCATTTATTGGTTACGATAATATTCCATTTCCACAGTACATCTCACCGAAATTATCGACCGTTAACAACCCTATTCACGAAATGGGTAAAATGGCAGCCCTCTGGGTATTACAGCAAGTGTATAACGATAAAGCCGTCTTAGTTGAAAGCTCGTTTACACCAGAGCTATTTGTGCGTGAATCAGCTAGAGCAATCAATCAGTAAGAGCCAACCGAACCATTTAGCGGTTAACCTATCCAGCTGCAATGTCGATAAACGACATCCAAAAAAGCCAGATGGTAAGTCCCTCTTCCCATAAGCGGCTCCCCAAGTCAGTAATCGGTCACGAGTGAGTCAACGCTACCTTATGAAGAAGTGATAGTATCTCGTAGCGATTAAAAAGTACTGATACTGACCATCTCTCTGTGACGTGCCATCAACAATCTGCTCGCAAACAAATAATGCAATATGCGCTATAGACTAACAACTTAACTACGCATAAACGCACCTTATGAGTAATGAGAGAACAAGCATGGCCATAAAATACCGCAACAGTGAGATTTCAATCAACCTATGCAAGCTATCAACCGCGCAATGATAATCAGTTAACCTTTAGATAATATGTTGTCTCAAGTCCTGTGGGTCATTCACATGCATCTTAATGACTCATACTTTGATTATCGATAACACTGAAATAAGCCCTAACACCATAAGCAACAACCACATCAATTCACTGTCGCAACATGCACAAAATATTAACGCGCAAGAAAGTTAGTCTAGAATAACCTTACTTGTTCTCAGTAACGGATAAAACCCAACCTAAGTGGTAACAATTCAACCAACAAAAGAAAGCGCTTACATTTTTATTTGAAATGTTCATAAAAAATAAAAAGCTTACTAAACAATAACTAATAAAACAAACCTTGAATAGCTTCTTATTGTGGTTAATGAAATGTAATATTTAAAACTTGTTTTTGTTGACGGCGGTCACAATTTACACTAGTTTTATGTAAGCGCTTACATTAGCTGTTTTATAACATAACCATTATAAATAATGACTACAGCGTTGATGGAGAATTAAAAAAACGATTTGCGCCTAACCCGCAATATTGAGAGAAGCAAAATCTAGTCAATGGGGATTTCCTAGATGAAAACAACAAAATTTACAAAAACCAAGCTAGCGACCAGTTTATCGCTAGTGCTTGGTGTAAGCAGTATGTTACCTGCCTACGCAGCTGATGAAGCTGGTGATGAGAATATTGAAGTACTCCAAGTTACAGGTATTCGTGGCAGTTTAATTAAATCAATGGACGTTAAACGTTCATCAAGTGGAGTCGTCGACTCTATTTCTGCTGAAGACATTGGTAAGTTTCCAGATACCAACCTAGCAGAATCATTACAACGTATTACTGGTGTATCAATTGACCGTTCTAACGGTGAAGGCAGTAAAGTGTCCGTGCGTGGTTTTGGCCCAGACTACAACTTGATCACCCTCAATGGTCGTCAAATGCCAGTAACGACTGGCTCGCGCTCATTTGATTTTGCCAATATCGCATCTGAAAGTATTAGCGGTGTTGAAGTATATAAAACCAGCTCAGCGTCAAACTCCACTGGTGGTATCGGTTCTACAATCAATATTTTGACTCACAAACCATTTAGCTCTCCTGGATTGAAAGCTACATTTGGGGTAAAAGCTGTTGATGATAAATCAACAGATAAAGGCTCAATGACACCAGAATTGTCCGGTTTATATTCAAATACTTTTGCTGACGACAAATTTGGTATTTCGCTATCGGCCAGTTATCAAGAACGCGAAAGCGGTAACCAACAAGCGCAAGTTGGTACAGGCTGGCGTAGTTTTGCTGGTACAGATGACAACAATAGTCAATGGGGCGGTGTCGCTAAAGACGACACTCAAGTAAACCGTCCTGGTGATGATGATATTTACTCAGTGCCGCAGACAACCGTTTATCGTTTTGAAGAGCAACAACGTACTCGTACCAATGGCCAGTTAGTTTTACAGTACAGCCCAGTAGATAGCATAGTCACCAGCCTAGACTATACCTACATGCGTAACGATATCGACACTCAATCTCATGATGTATCAGCTTGGTTTAACTTTGTACCATCTGAAAACGTGTGGAGTGACGGCCCAGTCGCATCACCGCTCATTTATTCTGAAACTTACGGCTCACCTGTAGACTTATCGATGGCAGCTGGCGATTTTGGCGTTCGTAACGAGAGTGGCTCATTAGGCTTTAACATTGAATGGCAAGCGACAGATAATTTAAAACTGACTTTCGATGCACATAACTCAACGGCCGAATTTAAACCCAATAACATTTATGGTTCTAGCAACAATTTAAGTACCGCTGCATTTATACGTACCAGCGCGGCTACTGACTTTAGCGGTGATTTACCAGTGCTTGCGGTTGGTGGTGGTAATGCTGTAACTCCTGCAGACATGTTACTTACTGGTTCCAACTTCTCTAATGCACGCAACAAATCTGAAATTGATCAATATCAGTTTGATGGCGAGTACTTGTTTGAAGACGCAGGTAGTATCGACTTTGGTGTTGAGCTTACTAATGTCAACAATCACTCTCAGCAAGTTGACGTACAACGTAACGATTGGGGTGGTGTAGGTTCTGCTGGTGATTTCGACGAATCATGGTTCCCAGCCGATACGATTACTGACAAATTTGATGCCAATGGTGGTGACTTCTCACTCGCTGATGGCAACTTTGACATTTTAAATACCATCTTCATGTGGGACTTTGCTGCTGTTCGTGACTTCTCAGCAGCTAATTACACCTCTTCTGTTAGTGGTGATTGTGGTAATGGTTTCTGTCCTTCTACTAATTATGCGGCTCAAACAGACCGTTATACTGAAGAAGAGTCACAAGCAGTTTACGTCCAGTACAACTACGACAATGAAATTGCCGGCATGCCATATGATGTTCACTTTGGTTTGCGTTATGAAAAAACTGACGTGACATCAACAGCTGCAGTAGCGGGCTATGATGGCGCAGTTTGGATTGCAGAAACTGAAATAGCACTTGCTGCCACCGGTGAACAAGTATTTGAAACTAAAACGGGTGATTACGACTACTTACTTCCTAGTTTCAACTTCAACATTGAAGTGGTTGAAGATGTGATCTTACGTGCAGCTTATAGCGAAACCATTGGGCGCCCTAACTACACAGATATCCAAGGCGGTACGGTATTAGCAACTCTCGCAAACCGAACTAATGGTGGTGGATCTGCAGGTAACCCAACACTATTGCCATTAGAATCGGAAAATATCGACTTCTCGGCAGAGTGGTACTACGCACCGTCAAGCTATGTGTCTGTAGGTTATTTCCGCAAGGATACTGCAAACTTCATTAGCAATGGTATTGTTAAAACGACTAACGGTATTTATAACCCAGCATCAGGTGATTTATATAAAGCTGCTGTGGCAGCAACGGGTACAACCGAAGCTGGGGCTGTTCGTGATTATATTTTCGCAAACTATGCTGACAATGCTGCGGTAGATGTTGCTAATCAAACTATCGCCGGTAGTGCTGCAAATAATGATGATCTATTGACCTTCAATATCGATACCCCGTCAAACAGCCCACGTAAGTCGGTAATCGATGGTTGGGAATTTGCTGCGCAACATTTCTTCGGTGAAACGGGTTTTGGTGTAATAGCCAACTATACCTTGGTTAATAGTGATGAAGCCTACAACAACTACTCATTAGCAGACCAATCAGCACTTATCGGCATTAGTGATACCGCTAACGCAGTCTTAGTTTATGAAAACTATGGTTTCCAAGCTCGTGTTGCTTATAACTGGCGTGATGAGTTCTTAAACTCACGTGGTCAGGATACTGGGGCAAACCCTAAGTATACTGAAGCCTACTCACAAATCGATTTGTCTGTTAGTTATGATATCGAATCAGTTGAAGGCTTAACCGTGTTTTTCGAAGGACTTAACATTACAGAAGAGTACGTCCGTGTTCACGGCCGTGCTGAAGAGCAAGTGTTAAACCTGACTGAAACCGGCGCACGTTATAGCTTAGGTGCTCGTTACACCTTCTAAGTGAATAACGTTAGCAATATTGAGCTAAGCACCACTTAGCTCAATGATTTAACCTTATATTATGGTGCCTAACACGCTTAGTGTTAGGTGTTATCTATATAAGTTTCCCTTTTAGGTCGTTGAGGTGCACGTAATTTGTCACCTCCTTTTATTGCAACATATTGAGTAACAAGGACGTTACTATTTTTATGCTGCTTATAAGAGCTAAAAACATTGCTAAGAGAAGATGAATAACCAATACGTATTAAGTGGTTACATTTTTCTAAATTCTACTTATGATGAGACTTCAACATAATAAAATCTGCAATAAAAATATTGATAACAACTTAATAATAACAATAGTGCCAAAGGCGTAGGTAGAGATAATGCATAAACCAATCACCCAAATAGTCATTGTTGGTGGCGGTACAGCCGGTTGGATAACCGCTGGATTACTGGCTGCAGAGCATAATGTCGACAAAGGTGTCCTGGCCCACTCTCCTAAGCTCAACATTACCCTTATTGAATCACCAGATGTTGCCACCATTGGCGTAGGAGAAGGCACTTGGCCTTCGATGCGTTCAACTTTGAGCAAAATCGGCATTGATGAAAACCAGTTTATTCGCTGCTGTGACGCAAGCTTTAAGCAAGGTTCAAGATTTATTGATTGGCGCAATGACCCAAGCAAAGATGCCGACAGCAAAACGCAGACTCAGTCAAACAGCTATTTACACCCTTTTAGCCTGCCTCACGGTCACCAAGAACTCGACTTATGCCCATTTTGGTTGCCCCATGCAGATCAAGTCAGCTTTGCTGAGGCGGTCAGTAGTCAAGCAGTGTTGACTCAACTTGGATTAGCGCCCAAAACCATTGCATCGGCGCAATATCATTTTCAAAATAATTACGGCTACCACCTTAATGCTGGCAAATTTAGCCAGATGTTAAGCGAACATTGCACCCAAAAGCTTGGCGTTACTCATATTCGTGATCATGTCAGTCATATTATTAATCATGATAATGGTGATATAGCCAAAGTGATCACTGCAGCACATGGTGAAATCCACGGACAATTATTTATCGACTGTACTGGCACTAAATCACTGTTATTAGGTGAGCATTTACAAGTACCATTTTTATCTCAAAAGTCAGTGTTATTTAATGATAGCGCCCTTGCTGTACAGGTACCTTATGAACAAGCAGACAGCCCTATCGCATCTTGTACTCATTCAACGGCTCAGCAAAATGGCTGGATTTGGGACATAGGCTTGCCGACTCGCAAGGGCGTGGGGTATGTGTATTCATCAAGCCATACTAATGACGCTGACGCCGAGCAAAGCCTATTAACTTATTTAGGGCTTGATAGCGCCACGGCCGACAAACTAACGCCACGAAAATTATCGTTCAATCCAGGCTATAGAGCCAAATGCTGGCAAAATAACTGTATTGCCATTGGCATGGCTGCAGGATTTATCGAACCGCTAGAAGCCTCAGCATTAGCGTTAATTGAATGGACAGCAGCTACCCTAGCCCAACAACTCCCCTCTAATCGCCAAGTGATGGATACGATTGCGGCAAGGGTTAACCAGCGCTATCAACTGCACTGGCAACAAATTATCGACTTTTTAAAGCTGCACTATGTAATAAGTCAACGTGAAGTTGACAGCTATTGGCGCGATCATCGCAATAAGCAATCAATACCCGATAGTCTGCAAGCGCAACTTGAATTATGGCGCTATCAAGTGCCAAACCAACACGATATTAGCTATAAAGAAGCCTTATTTCCGGCTGCCAGTTTTCAATATGTGCTCTATGGCATGGGTTTTAATACTCAATTACCCAGCCATGTAAAACCATCAATGCAACAACAGGCACAGCAACTGTTTAATGATAATCAGCAGCGCACTCAAGTATTAAGTAAAAGCTTACTGAGCAATCGCGATTTGCTAGCCAAAGTCGTGCAGTATGGATTTGCTAAGCTGTAATCTAGATTAACTCAGATGGGTTGCTAGGATGGCAGACAGCTAATATCAAACGACTAACTAAGATCACCTACAATAATCATAACTACATAACGTATTTGAACGAACAAGATAGGACATCAAAATGAGCCAACATGTATTACTAAATAGCATCGATCATAAAGACCTTAAGGTTATCACTACCCGTTCTAGTGCGTTAGGCGATAACCTTTGGTTCGGCTTAACCTTTCCGCAAGAATTTCGTAGCATTCAAGCTCATTACCCTATTTTCTTTCATAAAGATGCTACCACTGGCCAGTTTTATGCGGTGGCATTATTTGGTTTTAAGCAAAATGAGAATCTGTTTTTATCTGACGCTGGTTGGAATGCATCTTATATTCCTCTAAGTGTGCGTCGCCAGCCATTTTTGATAGGACAACAAACCGTTCAAGAAGATGGCATTGAGCGTCAGCAACGGGTTATTCACATCGATTTAGACCACCCAAGAGTAAGCCATAATGACGGTGAAGCGCTGTTTTTTCCTTATGGTGGTAACACGCCTTTATTAGATGAAGTCGGTGAAATGCTTGAAGCGATTCATCATGGGCTCAGTGACAGTAATCGTTTTATCGATGTATTAATTGAGCATGAGTTACTGGAATCGTTTACCTTAGACCTCGAACTAGACAATGGCCAAAAACATCAAATGATTGGTTTTTATACCATTAATGAAAACACCCTAGCCGCGTTATCTGCAGAAGTGTTAGGCACTTTGCATCAGCAAGGTTATTTACAAGCCATTTATATGGCTCTGGCATCGCAAAGCAAAGTTCGCGAGCTACTTAACCTTAAAAATGCTCAAGGTTAATCGATAATGGTGAGCCACAATACAAATCCAAACCTATCTGAGCCGATACAAGCTCACTCGACACAAGCTGTCGACAGCGTAAGCGGTTGGACCTTAGAGCAAGTGCTCGCTCATATTGAGCATGCAGATAAGCCCATGGTATTTAAAGGCCTATGCCATCACTGGCCTTTAGTCAAAGCGGGTCTTGAGTCAGCAGACAAGGCAATGGATTATCTGTGTCAATTTTATCAAGGCTCGGCGGTGACCGCATATTATCTACCCCACGAGCAACATGGACGGGTATTTTACAATCAAGAGGTTAATGGTTTTAATTACCAAGCAGGTCGCCTGGATTTCAACCAATTATTAAGCCGCTTAAAACAAGAAAATGCCAGCCAAGCACCTGCGGGGATCTACATGGGCTCAACAGACATACACCAATGTCTGCCGGGGCTGGGTGAACAAAACAGTTTAGATTTATCGCCAACGCAACCATTGACGAGTATTTGGCTTGGTAACCAAACCAAGGTAGCAGCGCATTTTGACTTTCCGCTCAACCTCGCGTGTAATGCTGTGGGGAAACGCACTTTCACCTTATTTCCGCCTGAGCAAATCAGCAATTTATATGTCGGCCCAATGGAATTCGCTCCAGGTGGACAAGACATCAGCATGGTAGATTTTGCAGAACCGGACTTCGAGCGTTTTCCTAAGTTTAAGCAGGCACTTGCGGCATCATTGACCGCACAACTGAATCCGGGGGATGTGTTGTTTATTCCCAGCATGTGGTGGCATCACGTGCGCGGAGTTGACGACTTTAACGTACTCATCACCCATTGGTGGCGCGACACACCAGGCTATTTAGGCAGACCCAACAATGCCCTGCTTCACAGCATGCTAAGCCTTCGATCATTACCTAAAGCACAACGCCAAGCGTGGAAAGCGCTTTTTGAACATTACATTTTTAACCACGACGATATTGATGACAGCCATATACCAGACCAAGCTAAAGGCATGTTAACCAAGCCATTAGATGAACTCAACGCCCGTAAGTTACGCGCAGATTTAATCAACAAATTAAAACGATAATGCTGCGAACAGCAAGACATCAAACAGGACGCTCAAGATGAATAAAACAGTCAAAAAAGTAGTGATTGCCGGTGGTGGTACCGCTGGCTGGATGGCCGCTGCCGCCTTCAGCAAACTATTGGGCAAAAATCTTGATATTGTCTTAGTCGAATCAGATGAAATCGGCACTATTGGTGTCGGTGAAGCTACCATCCCTACCCTGCATATCTTTCATCGTTTACTGGGGTTAAAAGAGCAAGATGTGATGGCAGCTACCAATGCCACCTTTAAACTCGGCATCCAATTTGAAAACTGGCATGATGTTAATAAAGACTATTTGCATTCATTTGGCTTTTTAGGCAAAGACTGCTGGGCCTGTGGTTTTCAGCACTTTTGGCTTAAAGGTCAACAAAAAAACATGGTCAGCGAAATTGGTGATTACTGCACCGAACATTTAGCCGCTCGCCAAGGCCGTTTTGCTGTGCTGCCAAATCAAGATTACAACCATGCTTACCACATGGACTCCAGTCTTTACGCCAAGTTTCTGCGAAAATTTGCTGAGCAACATGGAATGAGGCGCATTGAAGGCAAGATAGCCGATGTTTTGCAACATGAAGACACGGGCAATATTCGCGCATTACAACTTGAAAATGGTGAGTTCATCGAAGGTGATTTATTTATCGACTGTACTGGTTTTAAAGCCTTACTCATTGAGCAAACCTTAAACTCTGGTTTTGAAGACTGGAGTCATTGGTTACCGTGCGACAGTGCTATTGCCGTACAAACCGAAGCAGTGCAAAACCCCATACCTTACACACGTTCAATTGCCCGTGAATCTGGCTGGCAATGGCGCATTCCGTTGCAAACTCGTACTGGTAATGGCTTAGTATTTTGCAGCAAGTACCTCTCTGATGCCGATGCCACCGAACTGTTACTCAACAATATTGAAGGCCAACCAATCAATAAGCCTAGAGTCATTAAGTTCAAAACCGGTACGCGTCGTCAACATTGGAATAAAAACTGTATCGCCATTGGCTTATCAGCGGGATTTTTAGAACCGCTAGAGTCAACCAGCATTCATATGATCCAACGAAGCATTGTCCGCTTGCTGCAATTGTTCCCATCTCAAGGGATAATTCAAGCCGATATTGATGAATTTAATCAACAAACCAAGATTGAATTAGACAACATTCGCGACTTTATTATTTTGCATTACAAAGTCACTGACCGTGAAGACAGCCGCTTTTGGCGTTATTGCAAAAACATGCCGATCCCAACGTCATTACAACATCGTATCGACATGTTTAGCCAATCAGGCAAAGTCTACAAATACGGCAGTGAACTGTTTGGTGAAAGCTCATGGATCCAAGTTATGATGGGCCAAGGTCTACAACCTAAAGCGTACCATCCAATTGTCGACATGATGGACGATGCTGAATTACAAAGCTTTTTAAACAGCATTAAAGCCACCGTAAAACGCAAAGTTGATACCTTGCCTGTACACCATGATTTTGTGCAGCATTATTGTAAATCAACGGCGATGCAGGGCTAATCCTGATGTCTGTATCAGCAACAACCAAGCCCATTATCAAGGTCAATCATATTGCACCGCAGGTGCAATTGATTGGCCAACAACAAACACCTGTGATTGTGATTGATAATTTTGCTGAAGATATCGCTCAGTTGATCGCTATTGCGGTCAATGACAGCACATTCCGTCAAGATAAAGGCTCATACTACCCAGGATGTCGTACATCATTGCCCAAGCAATATGTTATCGAGGTTCTCAATGCGCTGTACAAACTGATCTACGACGTTTATCGCATTCCAGCATCATTACGATTAAAGCCGCAGCAATATGTCTATTCATTAATCGACAAACAGCCAGAAACCTTGGCTCCACTGCAATGTTTGCCTCACTTCGATGCGACAAACCCGCATTACTTTGCCATTTTGCATTATCTTAACGATGGTCCACATGGCAACACAGGCTTTTTTAGGCATAACCTCACCGATCTGGAGCGGATAACGGCGGAAAATATCGAAGACTATTTTACCAAAGCGCAGCCTTTTCTCGACAGCAAAACCCAAACACCAGCCAGTTACTTTGTTGCCAGCGACGAGCATTACAGCTTGTATCATCAAATCGAATATCGCCCAAATCGCCTAGTGATTTACCCAGGTAACTTATTACATTCAACCATAGTAAACCCACAAACTGACATTGATGCAAATCCTAGTTCAGGTCGGCTCACCACTAATATTTTTATAAATTTTCAATAACATAAGGAACACGTTATGGTTAATCCTCTTGGGATAATAATGCTTTTTCGCCATAAACATAAGCCACAAAACAGTGCGTCTAGCACCACCTTAAGCCCTCTTTATAGCGCCCTGTTGATGTGCAGTGTTGTCACCATCAGTCCAGCAGCGCTTGCCGAACACCCTAATATTGCGCCTGAAACCCTGCATGCATTAACAGTATTGTCCGATAGCGAGAAGTTGCGTATTGGCGATCGTATTAGCCAAGTCGAAGACGAGGTTAACCGCTTATTACCACAGCTGACATTGGCTGAAAAAGTGTCATTAGTACATGCTGCGGGCAAGTTTCACATCCCAGCCATTGAACGCTTAGGAATACATGAAATGTGGATGTCTGACGGCCCACACGGCGTGCGTTATGAAATTGACCGAAATTCATGGGCACCTGCTGGCTGGACTAACGATTATTCCACTTATTTACCACCATTAACCGCAGTAGCCGCCAGCTGGGATCCAAACATGGCCAGCCTGCACGGCAATATTTTAGGTGCAGAGGCGCGTCATCGTAATAAAGACCTTATTCTTGGTCCTGGTGTTAACCTAGCAAGATTGCCATTGTATGGGCGTAACTTTGAATACATGGGAGAAGACCCATTTTTAGTTGCCAGTCTAGTGGTACCTGAAGTGCTTGCGATTCAAGCTAATGATGTCGGTGCAACCGTAAAACATTATGCGTTAAATACTCAAGAGCTCAACCGCACTGGCGTGAATGCCAAACCTGATGAACGCACACTTCGTGAAGTGTATTTACCTGCATTTGAAGCGGCAGTAAAACAAGCCAATGTCCATTCTATTATGGGCTCATATAACGAGTTTCGCGGCACGAATGCCAACCAAAGTGCACATTTAGTTAATACAATATTAAAAGGCGAATGGGGTTTTCAAGGGGTGTTATTAACTGACTGGAATGTCGACATAAACACTTATGATGCTGCAATGAACGGTCTTGATATTGAGATGGGCACCGATGTCGCTGATTTTGACGACTACTTTTTTGCCAAGCCATTACTGGAAATGATTAATGCAGGCAAAATCCCAGTAGCGGTGTTAGATGACAAAGTTCGTCGTATTTTACGATTAGAACTCAGTATCGGCATGATGGATAAGCAGCGCCTATCGGGCGAGCGTAATACTCAGGCACATCGTGATGATGCTCGCACTATTGCAGCCAATGGTATAGTGCTACTCAAAAATGACAGCAATATCCTGCCATTGAACGCCAACAAACTTAAACGAGTATTAGTTTTAGGCCCCAATGCCGACAAGCGTCATGGCTTTGGTGGAGGTTCATCCGAGGTTAAAACCTTATATGAAATTAGCCCGCTAGAGGGATTAAAAGCCAAACTAGGTAACAAGGTTGATATTACCCTAATGCGAGCTGCCAGCAGCAAGTTTATGCCTATTCCTAATGACTATCTCACTACTCGTCATTGGACTGGCACCCCGTCTTGGCAAATTAACTATTATAGTGATAAAGCAATGACCAAGCTTGCCAGTGAATCTTGGATTGCCGATCCGCAGTTTGATGCAAAAGGCCAACGTCAATTTGTGGAGATAAAAGCCAACCTTAAACCAATCGAAAGCGGCAGCCATAGCTTTAATATCAAAGCAGACGGAAACATTGCTCTATTTATCAATGATAAACCTTTATTAACCTCAACCATGGCTCAGTCAGATAGCATCATCACTAAAGCAATAAAGTTAACAGCAGGCGAAACCTATGCTGTTAGCTTACGCTATCAGGGCGACCAACAAGCCACCTTGGGCTGGGAAACACCCAACAGCTTGTACAATAGCGAAAAAGAATATTTAGCCGCGGCGAAGAAGGCAGATGCAGTATTTTATTTTGCAGGCTTAAGCCATGCCGATGACCGAGAATCAATTGATCGTCCAGACATGATCTTACCCGGTCAGCAAGATGAGGTTATTACCAAACTGCTGAAAGCGAATCCCAACACAATCGTGTTTATGATTGGCGGTTCGGCGGTTGAAATGCCATGGGCCGATAGCGCAAGTACGCTTGTGTGGGGCTGGTATGGTGGTATGGAAGCAGGCAACGCCTATGCCGACATGTTATTTGGGGATACTAATCCTAGCGGTAAAATGCCGATAACCTTGCCTAAAAAACTCATCGATACCGCACCTATTGCGTTAAATGATTACAATGCAACTGAGTCATTATATTCCGAAGGTGTGTTTATTGGTTATCGCTGGTTTGAGCAACAAAAAATTAAGCCTTTGTTTGCTTTTGGTCATGGTTTGTCTTATAGCAAATTTAGTTACCAAAACATTAGTCTATCAAGTGCGAGTATTGCAGGCGACGACACCATCACAGTCAAAGTCGATATTACTAACACCAGTAAAGTCGATGGTGCAGAAGTGGCTCAACTGTATTTACACGATGTCAAAGCCAGCGTCCCACGCCCCATTAAAGAGCTAAAAGGTTTTGATAAACTGTGGTTAAAAGCCGGCGAAACTAAAACAGCTAGCTTTACCTTAACTCAACGTGATTTATCATTTTGGGACGTTAACACCAATGATTGGCTAGCAGAATCTGGCACATTTGAAGTGATGATTGGCGCATCGGTTGCAGACATACGCTTACGTAAAACCTTTGAGTATCAGCAAGTAAAATAAATCATTATATTCAAAAGATCTAACGAAAAATGGCTTAATGTAATCAACATTAAGCCATTTTTATAACGTTACACTCTCAATTCAATCTCGTGTTAAACAACCTTAAATCGAGCCACTTCTGAGCGTAATGATTGACACACTGAAGCTGTTTTTAGCGCAATTTGTTGGTTTTCAGCAATCACATCATTGCAATGACGGGTTTTATCAGATAACTCAGTTAGATTACGATTAATCTCCTCGGTTACATGGGTTTGTTGTTCAGTGGCCGCAGCGGTATGTGTCGACATATCGGTCACTTTGGCTGTGGCTTGCAAAATTAAATCAAGGGAAATTCGTGTTTGTGAAGATAACTCGACCGTAGTCGCGGTTAAACTCGCCCCCGCTTCAATGGTATGAACGGCATCGTTAACACCACGTTGCAGCTGCTCAATCATATTCTGAATATCTTGAATTGATCGTTCTGTTCGGCTGGCCAAGGTTCGTACCTCATCAGCAACCACCGCAAATCCACGGCCTTGCTCACCAGCGCGAGCCGCTTCAATTGCCGCATTTAACGCCAGCAAGTTAGTTTGCTCCGCAATACCGCGGATCACATCAAGAACCGACGCAATTTGTGACGAATTAGTCGACAAGGCTTGAATAACCACCACAGCATTTTGAACAGACGTCGACAGTTGTTGAATATTATCGATAGACAACGACAGAATGCGTTTACCTTCAACCGTCTGATCATTCACATTATTAATTTCAGATGCGGTATCCAATGCATTTTTAGCCACTTCACGAACCGCTGAGCTCATTTGATTGACGGCGGTGACAATACTATCCACTGAATAATGCTGTTCTTGGCTAATTTGGCTGGCCGTTGCAGCATTGCCCGCTAACTGTCCAATACTGGTATTAACCTCATTAGACTGTTTATCGATAGCGATAATCATTTGCTGTAAATGATCAATAAAATGATTAAATGTTGTGGCCAGCTCGCCAATTTCATCATGTTGCCTAATGATTAATCGACGGGTTAAATCACCATCACCTCGACTAATATCAGTGATACGATCGTTCACATCATTAATTCTATCCACCACCACTTTAGGGCCGTAATAAGCCAAGAAGATGGTCAAAATAATCAGAATGCCAGACACTGTAAATAATATTGTTAGCTGATTTTTTGCTGTTTGAGTATTATTTTGGTCGATTAATTTAACTTGCTCATCGGCACGCTCGCCGGCCGTATTATAAATATCACGCAATCTTGAAAACTCAGATAAAGACACGTCCTTATAACGTTGTTTTGCAGTGGAATAGTCTCCCGCTTTAACTGCACTGATTACCGACGACGAGGCCGTAAACCATTTGTCATATTGAGTATCAAAGCCGTTGAGCCCACTGACCACATCTGGGTAAAGTGTTAACAGACGGCCAAATTCGGCAACTCGCTGCTTAGCTTGATCGGCATTCTCTTGCCAATTACTGATTTGATCATCTCTTTGCTGCGCACTTAGTTCACTACTAAGCAAAAGAACTTCACTTAAATGAGCTTGATATAAATCGCGATCACCATTGATAATGCTTGAAATAGCAGGATTAAATTGACGACTGAGCTCATGGATCTGCTCTAGTTGATTTTGACTCTGAGTGGCATTAGTAATGGCCATAATGGCTAAAGCTACTGCAAATATAATGAATATCAATGAGAATTTAGCGCGAATAGTGCTAAACATAGCAACCTCCGATGAATGTTGTAATTTAGGTATTTTTATTATTTGTGATTAAACAACAAATTTATCAATCTATAATGGCTAACGCTTATTCCCCATTCAAACACCGGCCTTAGTGTCAATAAATGTCATCAATAACTCACTTAACTGCTGTGCTTCGATTATGTTTTCTGACTCGGTCAATAAATGTATAACACATTCTGCCGTACATAATCCTCCTTCTATTTGGTTTCGCCAGTGGGTATATCGACTTGGGCGAATTGATTAATAACACTTTAGGTAGTGCTTTGAGATATGGACTTTGATTAAACATCTTGCGAGCTTCTTGCCAAGTTGCATCAATAAGCACTAAATATAATAGTCTTTGAGATATCTCGCATACTTTTTGCGAAATATTTTTATCATCACTGGGGAAAACCAACCCCACCTTACCAGCTGCAATCAAACGTAATAATTCAGCATCAGGCTGTTTACGGTGCCACTCAACCACACGAGCGCGCTCGCCTAACACCTGAGACACTAACTTGCCCGTATTATTGGCTCGCAACATTTCGCGAGGATGAGTTAACAAAATAATATTCACAACAATACTCAACTGAACAAATGATTAATTTAATTTCGCAATGTAACACAGATGCAAAAACGATAGAATAAACCCAAGTGAGATAAAAAAATCAATAAAAATTAGATGGATACTTTAGCGTTAACCTGTTCATTACCAGCATCACTTTACGCTATAATCGCAAAAATAGTTTGCTAAGTTATCCTATCCCTTAATATGAGTTGAACTGAGATAATGCTATTACAACAAGTTATCGCGCTGTTTTTCACTATGCTCATTTTAGCCATAGTGCCAGGTCCGGCTGTATTTGCGGTGGTATCGCGATCATTTTCGAATGGATTTAATCATGGTACTGCCATTACCTTTGGTGTATTGCTGGGGGATTTTATTTATATCCTATTAGCACTGTTTGGGTTATCGGCAATAGCTAACGCCATGGGGCCAACATTTGAGCTAATAAAATACGCTAGTGCGCTGTATTTATGCTGGCTTGGCATCAGTATGCTGCGAAACACAGCAAAGGGTGTTCAGTTAGCCACCACGCCCAAGGTCAGTCAGCTTAAAAATATCATCACCGGCACAGCAATTGCGCTAGGCAATCCTAAAGCCTTAATATTTTACGTCAGTTTCTTCCCTGCCTTTGTGCCTATGAACCAAGTAGATGTGACCGATGTTATTATCATACTGGCTACTGCAACCCTGGCTTTTGGTTCTGTTAATCTGACTTATGCTTATTTAGCCTCTAGTGCAAAGCATGTATTTACCTCACCCAATGCGGTCACCATAATCAATCGAACCGCAGGCAGTATTATGTTGATTGCTGGCATATTGATTGTGTTAAATATTTAGGATGTTGCAATGAGCGCAGTACGCTTTACTCCCCTTACATTAGTCAATGGATTAATCTTAAAAAACCGTGTTGTGGTACCGCCAATGGCATCCCAAACGGCAGACAATAATGGTTTAGCCACCGAGAAAACCTTTAGACATTATCAAGGCTTAGCCCAATCTGGTGCGGGCTTAGTGATGGTAGAGTATAGCCATGTCAATCTAGCTGGTCGCAGCGAAGCAAATCAGCTTGGCGCCCATGATGACGCCTGTTTACCTGGACTGAGCCAAATTGCCAAGCTATTACACCAAATGGATGTTAAAACAGGCTTACAGATTACCCATTGCGGCGGCAAAGACAGTGCTGCTATTAGCACCGATATTATGGGTCCTTCTGGCATTGTAGTGCCAGCATACGATCGCGTATTACCCACACCGCGCGCCATGACACAGGATGATATCGCAATATGGCAGCAAGACTTCGTCAATAGCGCTATTCGTGCCGACAAAGCTGGATTTGATTTAGTCGAAATCCATTGTGCTCATGGTTATGGTATCAATCAGTGGTTATCGCCGCTAACCAATCAACGTACAGACCAATACGGTGGCAGTGTTAAAAATCGCGCCAGAATCTTGCTAGAGATGGTCAGTCAGATAAAACAAGCCGCGCCAAGATTAGCCATAATGACCCGTATTCCCGGTCAAGATGATTACCCAGGAGGCCTATCCCACAGTGATATGGGCCAAGTTAGCCAGTGGTTAGTTGATGCGGGCGTTGAAATACTCAATGTGTCGTCAGGCATTGGCGGTTGGAACAGACCTAAAGATATCCGCGGCGAAGGCTTTTTAGTTGCCGATGCTGCGCCATTAACAGGTAAAACTGCTGCTGCGGTTATTGGTGTTGGCGGCATTGAAACCCTTGATTACATTGAGACCATTTTAACGAACAAGCAAGTAGATCTGGTGGCCGTTGGCCGCGCCATTTTGGCAGGGCCAACTGATTTTGCAACACGTGTGATGGTTAACAATTAATCAGGATGTAAAGTCCATCATGGCTCAACGTCACAGTAGCTGATATGAAATCATCATCTAGAGTCTAAGCTTGAGAATTTATAAGGCCCGAATAACGTGTTATTCGGGCCTTTTTAATTCTATGACAGACATTACTTGCCGATTGTTTGCAGCTTTTGTAGATAATCCGCTTTGCTGAGTAAGGCTATGACTTCTGCCGGTTCTAACCATGATTCTAATTGCGGTAAGCTTTCAGCATGCTCCAATTTCCACTCGGCAATGATCCTCGGAGCATAAAACAACGGTTTTTGCTCATCTAAGTCAGGTAACTGAGCAAGGTGCCATGTAAATAACTGTGGATTATTCACCAGTCGACTGAACGGATGCATGTGTTGTAGATATGGTATTTTAGCCAGGTTGGCTTTCAATTCAACCAGAATGTGAACTGGCTTCTTTTCTTCTGGCGCTCGCAGTAACCCAATGGTTTTAATCCATTTCGTGCGCCGCGCGCCGCCGCTCAACCATGAAAGTGGGATCGATAACATTAACCCTATGGTGATTGGTAATAACCAGTAAAACAATTCCTTACTTAGCAACATTGCAGTCAAAGCAAGTACAACACCAAACACAGTATGGCCAAGATGTGCACGCATCACTGGTATCCAGCTCAATGCGCCGTCATCTCTTGATTGGGGCATCCAGCCACTGTCTTTACCTCGAAATATAGATAACACCACGCCAAACTGCGACACCATCAAAATTGGCGCATACAGAGCGGACATTACCATTTCGAATAAGGTACTCAAGGTTAACAAGATGGGACCACCAAATCTTAAGCACCGAGGAATATTAATCATCGCAGCAAACCAGCCAAAGGCTTTGGGGGCCAATACAATTGCCATTGAAACCACAAACAGACTTAACGCGCGCTCAGAGTCAAACACTGGCCAGGTTGGAAACAGCGATGGATTAGCAAAATACTCAGGGCGAATAAAAGCCGCCTGAACGGCAATCGCCAACCCCACCATAATTAACGCTAACCAAAAAATGGCACTTAGGTAAGACATGACCCCAGACAAAAGATGCAAACGGGTTGGCAAGGAAAACCCTCGGGCGAACATAAAAGCCGAATGCTGTAAATTGCCCTGACACCAGCGTCGATCGCGTATCATCACATCAAGTAACGAAGGAGGGGCTTCTTCAAATGAAGCCTCAATATCGGTATCAAAACGTACCCCCCACCCCGCACGGCGCAGCAGCGCCGCTTCAATAAAATCATGACTTAGTACATGGCCGCCAAAAGGTGCTTTACCGGGCAGAATAGGCAAATGACAGGATTCAGCAAAGGCTCTAGTGCGAATGATGGCATTGTGTCCCCAAAAATTTGAAGACAAACCATGCCAAGCTGACAAGCCCGCAGCATAGATGGGACCAAAACATTGATTAGCAAACTGTTGTAGCCTGCTGTACAGGGTATTGGCGAAAACAAGTGTCGGCAAGGTTTGAATAAGGCCGACACCTGGCTCGGCGGCCAAACGACGTGACAGTGTCACCATCGACTTCGCGCTCATAATGCTGTCAGCATCAAGCACTATCATGGCTTCATAATCACCGCCCCAACGTTGCACCCAGTCACCTATGTTACCGGCTTTACGTTCACTGTTTTGGTGACGACGACGATAATACACTGGACACTCTGGTTGATATTTATTGATAAGAGCTAAAAAGGTAGCCTCCTCAGCAATCCAAGCATTAGCTCGATTAGTATCACTGAGAATGAAGAAAGCATACTTGCCTGGCGCTGTAGCAATGAGATCTGCACTCATGGCTTCAATTGTAGCCCTAATGCGCAGCGGATCTTCATTATAAATCGGCAGTAAAATAGCCGTTTTAAAGCTGGGATCTATTTCGCTCTCTTTTACTAACCGCGGCTTGAGATGCAATAGAAAACCCAATAAGGCCTGCGAGAAAGCAAAAGCAACCCAAAGAAAGTTAATACTAAACAACACTAAAAAGACTATCTGTAAATTGGTAATGCTATTGGTGTTTAGCACCAAATACATTTCCCTTATACCGTAAGTAGATAAGCCCGCAGTGACCATAAACACAAATAATTGGGCAACAAACGTGCGAAGTCTAAACCACATAGTCTGTTGACTGGAATTCAATCGATGACCAGCCTCAGAAACTTCATGACGATTCATAACCAATGGCGATTCGTCAGGCAAGGCTCGTTTACGATGATTTTTTTCGGTCATTGCCGCCGACAAAGCATTATCTTGTTGTATCATAAAGGCCAGTCCTCCGACGTAAATCGATACAACCACGTCATGCCAAGCGGTTTATCGTTATTCCTCAGCTGTACACGCAATTCAGCTACATCGGCATCTTCTGGATCAAAAGTAACAAACACTCTTGCACCATCAACATTAGGATTGGGCTCAATACGGGCCTCTAAAATCGCGCCACTACTGATACTCGCATCAACGCTAATGTTGCTAACATCATTTGCACTAAGATGGCTATAATCGATAACGATCTCGTTTTTATCGGTAAATAACTTACGACCACCAGCCGTTCGAACGACTTTAACTTTGCCCTCAGTTTTGGGAATATTATCTACCCAAGTGAGTTGGTATGAATATGCAAATGGCTGATCTTTTTTCAATCCATTTTCTGGTTTCCAATAAGCAACAATATTGTCATTGGCCTCCGAATCCGATGGGATCTCAACCAGTTCTACTCTGCCTTTGCCCCAATCACCTGTTGGTTCAACCCAGGCGGATGGACGTTGATGGTATTTGGCTTCAAGATCTTGATAGTAATTAACTTGTCGATGTGGCTGCATCAGACCAAAGCCCTTAGGATTTTCGTCCATGAAAGAACTCACCTGCAATCCCCGTGGATTATTCAGTGGTCGCCAAATTTTCTCACTATTACCTTTCTCCATCAGCAAGCCTTCAGAGTCATGCACCGCTGGACGGTAATCAGCTCTATCAGCACGGTCTATACCGCCATGCATAAACATTGATGTTAACGGCGCCAGACCGACATTTTGCACATCTCGCCTTGGGAAAAGCATTACATCGACCCCCATTCGAGTTGGATCGCCAGGGTAAATAGCAAAACGATAGGCGCCGGTTACGCTAACACTGTCTAGCAACGCATGAACCACTATCGCCTTTTGATGGCTTGATGGACGTTCGATCCAGAATTTTTTAAACAGCGGATATTCTTCGCCTTTAGGATCGGCAACATTAATGGCTAGTCCACGGGTCGACAAACCATAAGCTTGCCCTTTAGATACTCCCCGAAAATAACTGGCCCCCTGAAATACTAAGAACTCATCTTTATAATCATCGCGATTAATGGGGTAATGCAGACGAAAGCCGGCATATTTACCGACTTGTTGCAGTAACTGACCAATTGACTCGTCTGGCACTCTAAATGATGATTCAGACACGGCAACCGGAAATGATTTACCGTTTTCGACCACATCAATGTCGACTAACTGTTTATAGATATAGCCAGGCGCAAATAGTTGTATAGAAAAAGGTGTGGGTGCATTGCCCCAAATAGCGGCATCTTGCTGGAAATTAATTTGGCGATAGGTGGAATAATCTATTTTAGTCAGCGCTTCAGGGGCTTGTTTAGGTTCAATAAAAGGTTTCTGCGACAATTTACGTGCAATCTCGACGACAGTGTCATGAGAGAAGGCCTTACCATCCGTTTTGGGTATTGTTGTCTGAGCGTTAACAAGGTTTGTCCATGAGACGAGTAACACAAATACGACAAGGTTAAGAAAACCTTTAACAGACAATTGGTCATAAATCCTTTGTTTAACCGGTGAATCGCAAAACAGATTCAAAGTCCTTAACATATAAAACTCCTTAATTGAGCATTCACAAAATAACATCACAATATCGCACTAGTAACTGAACTGACCCTCTGCTATTAATCGGAAATAATGTTGATCGAGGTAGGCGTTAATCGAAGATCATTGATATCGGCTTAACCTCAGATTGGGTTAAGCAATGGGATAAACGAGCCAAATTTGAATATGGGTTTTACTCATCACAATGTCAGGACAAAGGACGGCTTGATATCCGATATTATCCCGATTTAAGGTTCCTTGTTTGTACTGGGTTTATCACGACAACATGGGCTCAGCTTTGCAAGAGAGTGAAACCAAGTCGTTTGAACATAAACTTCTATTTATTAATAGTAGAGCTTCTAGTTATTAATAGCAGAAAAACTTAATCGTTTTATGTATTTCCCCTACAATATGAATCATCTTTAATACTCCAACGGTATCTGGCTTAACGATAAAGCCCGTCTTTCCACCAGCAATCGCGATTATCTGTAATATGCCATCAGGCAAATGCAATCGACTATGCTGCAAGTGTTCTAGGTAAATAAATTGACCTAATAAAATGAGTAAGCTGAGAGGAACAGAGTTGAAGTGATGGTTTTGGGATCATGGCTCAATGAAGCCAAAAGGAGTAACAAAATAAGCGGTCATTGGATCACAGCGTGCTGATCAAGGCATTAATCTAAGGCTACTGTTAAGCATGAGTTAACGCCCATATCGATTGGAGCAAACATGATATGGGCATAGGCAAAATGCACTTAAATCAGGTCTGACGATATTGAGATAATACCTTTAAAAATAAGCGGATAGCGCCTTACCCTCTGACCAATATCATCACTCATCACTTGTCGATACAAACGTTCAATGTCGTCATCATCTTCAAACACTAACAACAATCTGTCGATTGCCGTATGCAGACCTTTCTTCAAGTATGGCTGAGCCTGAAACTCAGCAATATTGTGTCTCACAATCGCTATTTTTTCAGGATGAAGCCGAAGCTCGGCAAACACTTGCTCAAAATACGCCATATGTTGAACAGGTGTGGGCCGATTTGAGCGCCGTTGTCTTGGCTGCGACGAACCTCGTTTAAAGTACACTGCTGGCAATCACGTTACCTCATTAACCATCTGTTATTCAATTAACTTCACCGTGAGTTAACTTAGTAGAGCTAATAAATCATTGGCACTGCCCTGCCATGGACCTTGAGTACCATCCGATAAAATACTGTCCGCTAAACCTTGCTTATGCTGCTGCATTTCTTGAATTTTCTCTTCAACAGTCCCTTGGGCAATCAGCTTATACACAAAGACCGGATTTAACTGACCAATACGATGGGCACGATCAGTTGCTTGCCTTTCTGCGGCTGGGTTCCACCAAGGATCAAAGTGAATAACGGTATCCGCAGTGGTTAAATTAAGCCCGGTGCCGCCAGCTTTTAAACTGATCAAAAACACTGAGTTGCCGCCTTCTTGAAACGCATCAATCTGGGTTTGACGGTCGCGTGTTTGCCCTGTCAGCTTACTGTAAGTAATCGCCAAGCGTTTTAACTCATCTTCAATCAGCGCTAACATGCCAGTAAATTGGCTAAAGATAAGAATTTTACGGCCATCTTCAATCATGTCAGGCAGGTTTTGGATAAGCCAAGTCATTTTAGCGTTATCTTTTACTTGCTGAGCTTGTTCAAGCTTAACTAAACGAGGGTCGCAACAGGCTTGGCGAAGCTTGAGTAACGCATCTAAAAACTCAATATGGCTGCTCGATACGCCTTTTTTAGCAAACAACTCACGCAATTTTTTCTCCATCACTAAGCGGATAGATTCATATAAATTACGTTGGTCTTTTTCAAGCTCCAAGGTTTGGATAATTACCGTTTTTTCAGGTAACTCTGATACCACTTCCTGTTTAGTGCGTCGCAGCATAAAGGGCGCAATACGCTGGCTCAGTAACAACGATTTTTCGACATCAGCCTGCTTTTCAATCGGACCACGAAACTGTTTATTAAAGTAAGTATGCTGACCTAATAGACCCGGTAAACAAAAATCCATCAATGATTTTAATTCACCTAAATGATTTTCAAGTGGCGTACCTGATAAGCACAAGCGGAACTTACCTTTGAGGGTTTTAATGACTTGAGTAACTTTGGCTTGGGCATTTTTAATCTGTTGTGCTTCATCCAAAATAATGTGTTCAAACACATATTCACAGTAAATAGCTTCATCACGCAACATTAAAGGATAAGTGGTCACGACCACATCAAACTGGTTAATTTGGTCTAATAATGGTTGACGTTTATTACCGTGGATCACCACGACATTGAGCGATGGTGCAAACTTGTTGGCTTCTTTTAACCAGTTACCAACTAAACTGGTCGGGCAGACAATTAAACTGGTGCGATGTTCAGTCGCTTCTTGTTTAGCTTTGAGTAGAAATGCCAAAGCTTGAACTGTTTTACCAAGGCCCATGTCATCGGCTAAAATGCCGCCCAGTTGATATTCCTTAAGGAAACACAACCAATCAAAACCCTGTTTTTGGTAATCACGTAATGTCGCATGTAAACCATTGGGTAATTCAACCGGAACAACTCCTTTAAACTCAGCCAGTTTCGTGGCTAAGTTGCGCACTCGCTCGCCATTAAGCAAACGCACATCGCTAGCAGACAAATCATTTAAAATATGTGCACGGTTACGAGGTATTGCAATTACATCACCAGAATGACGATTAAATAACTCTTGGATAATGCTGATGAGTGGCTTAATGGTTTTGGCTTTAATTTTAATAAAGCCGCCATTAGGACCAGGTAACAGCAATTCATCGTCATCTGCTGGTTCACCATTTTGTTGTAACCAACGAGCCACTAAAGCCAATAACGGTACACTCTGCCCATCAATGTCGGCACTGAGTGATAACGAAAACCAACCCGACTCATCATCGTCAACCAAGTCGACATCAAGTTGTGCATCAGTAATTTGTAAGTCAAAATCATCATCAAAGTGAATGTCCATGCCCAATGCACTTAACGCATCAAGACCATCACTGGTCAACTCAGACCATTCAAAAATAGACTCAGGTAATAAACCGACACTGACATAATAGGGTTTATGTGAACTGACTAGCACAGGATCGGGCTCAAGTGTCACTAAGCCAATATCGGTTAATGATTGCAGCGCGGCTAATTCATGATCTACCTGTCGATGCACTTGATATTGCACCTGATCCTTTTTAACTAAGCTAATCCGTTCTGGCTTAGTCGAAGCATTAAAAGTAATTTCACCATAACAATGATCGACTCGAATAACCGGTTGCATGATCTGACTGCTGCTGAAAAACTCACGCGTAAAGGTTAAACGTGTAACCAGTTCCGCGGTTATCTCGCAAAAATCAATCTCGCTTGGAACAGGTACCGTTTTAGGTGAAAAATGTTGTAGCATTTTATGGCTAATCGCATCAACTTGAGCCAATGGCACCGGCGGCATATGCTGTAACAAACTGAGTTTTTTCACAGGTAAATCTGTGTCTATTCGGCCTAAATGCAAATAGTCTAGTTCCACATACAAAGGGGGCTCGGTGGCAATAAACTCCCAATTTTCAAGCCCAGGCATGCGCATTTGCATTTGAGTATGTTTTTTATCTATCTCACACCAGATAAACTCTGGGGTAATGGCTTTGGCCCAGGTCAATGGAGTGCGATTTTCTTCCCAAAAACACACTTCGGCGGCAAGCATTTTTGTCAGGGCTAAAAATGAAATTTCACCATCGATATAAATTTTTGAGCCTTGATTGTTAGATGATAATAGCAAGCTAATAATTTGTTTATCTTCAGGATCTATCCACCAAGGCATGCTATAACGAATATCGGCTAATGCCAGCTTACTGCCTTTATTATATTGATCTTTTTTATTTAATTTACTGCGTTTGAATTCGACAAAAATGCCGTGAGGATCATTAGATAACACATAGATAATGCGGTCTTTTTCTTCCTCTTCATCTTCAAATTCTGCTACCGTTTTTTGTTCATCAAGTTGGCGTAACCATTGATGAATGCGCTGTTCTTCAACCGGTTTTTTATCCACCAGTGCCAGCATAGCTGCAGCAACGTGTTTACAATTGGTTCTGACCGGACAAGTACAATGAGATCGCATCACAATTTTGTGATTAACGTTGACTAGGGTAATTTCTTGACGATAAGGCTCGGCAGCAGATCCCTCTACATAGGCCTCAATATCATGGTTGTTACTGCTGGCAGTAACTTCGAGTACCCGGCCTTGGATCAAATAGTTTTGCGCTTTTTGAATTTGCGTGGCCGAAAACAGTTTCGCAATCATCTCTAATGAAAGCTTAATGGGAAGATTAAACAGTTTCGCCGACATCAATATACCTAATAAAACCGCAGCAAAATAAACACTGGCTGCTGATAAAAAAGTTAACTTGCCATTCTATGGAAGAAAGCGGGCAATATCTAGGCTTAGCTGGTGTTTCGGACAAAAAACTCGTTCAAACACACTATATTATTGAGATTACGCACTCAGCGTTGCTATCAATACACAGATACAGCAGCAAACCGAACCATCATACGAATTAACCCGTAAAAAAGTTTTACTTATGTTTGCGACAAATTAGCAAAACCAGTGACAAACTGGTTTTATGCGACCATTGTTATAATATTGTGCCATTAAACGGCAATTGAGACGGGCAATAACCTAGAGGGTTTTAACGGGTAACGTATCGCCAATCAATATGAACCATCAGTATTGGCTATCAGGTTGTGGCGATGAAAAAATGGCCATAGAGTGTGCCTATTGTTGCTAAGGGATAGTACTTAGAGATATGGCTGAAAGACATTGGGCTTAGTCCAATGCTACTGGGTTAACACTGCTGCTTAAGTATGTCGGCTAAAGGCTAGTGACCGACAGTCATGTTGGCGCATTTCTGTATAACCAATACCAGTAAGCGCTAACGCCACGCAGTTTAATCCATTGCCGAGAGTGTAATCTTAATAACAAGTCGCCACAGATAAGCGCTGGCGACTTGTTTATTAAATCAATATTAGAAACGCTCTACCGACCACTGAATCGCCATCAATCCAATCGCGATAGATCCAAGCTGCATGCCCCAGTTTCGATACCAGTTTGTATGGCGTAAAAAGATTAATAACGGCAGCACTAGGGCTAGAATCGCCAGTTGGCCAATTTCAACGCCAACATTAAAAGCTAAAATCGCTAATAGTTTTTGATTCTCTGGCAGTCCAAGTTCACCTAATACTCCCGCGAACCCCATACCGTGCAATAAACCAAATGCAAAGGTAATCCAGCCTAATCGCAACACAATCGGCCAAACATTATTTAGTGCGGCAAACAATACCGATAATGCAATACCCAGCTCAACCCAATGGCTACTAAAATTGAGTATCCCTAATGCTGTGGCCGTTAATGTCACAGAATGCGCAAGTGTAAACGCGGTAATAATCCATGCTGTGTCTTTAAATATTTGCTTAGGATTGTCTATCGGATTCCATTTTCTCTGCTCACGCACTAATACGCAGGTTAATAACAACGCCAGCAGAAATAGAACATGGTCAGTGCCCTTCCAAATATGAATAATCCCTTGATACACATATTCAGTAAATGTGTCACTGACCTGACTTTCACCTAAGTTAATCAATATTATGCGGTTATCATTGCTGATCACACGAGCATATTGATGATCGGGCGTGATAATTGTCGTGATAGCTTTATGATCGGAGTCGATATTAAAAAAAGCATTATAATTTATCGATAACGGACCAGAGCTATCGCAGGCCGCGTTAAATGAACTAACCAAATACCCTTCACTAAAATGCTGATCAATTTGCTGGATTGGATTAAAACTGAGCGGACAATCTTGTTGCCTACGGATCATTAATGATGCTCGTAAATAATCCATCACCGCCACTTGATGAGCTTGTAACTCTGCCCAAGTAAGTTGGCCATCTTGATTGTCATCAATAGAAACGATTTGGTTTATATCGAAAAGGCGCACTTGCCAAGTCCCGTCAACTTGCCCTTGCTTATCCAAGTTAACAGCCAAATAACTGGTGCTCATTTGATGGCCAAAACTGACATGACTGAACAGCAACAGTAGCAATAATAAACCGCCTTTTATCATCGAAAAAAATCCTGTTAATGCTTTCACTGATTTATCCTTAGCCTGCTAAATTTTCGACAGTAAGATTGCCACTAGCTTGTACTGACTTTTTATCATTTTTAGCCTGACTGAACAATGCCTTAGCTTGCTCTAATAGCATTCTGTCATTAGTTTGACGTGCTACCTGCCAGTTTATTTTAGCCCAGTAAAGTGCTTTTTTGGGCTGTACATCAACCTTTAAGTAATATTGTGCTAAATCGGATGCATGCAAGCTGTCATGTCTTTGCTCGCGCAGTGTCACGCGTTGGGCAAAAGCCCATTGCCATTTTACAGTATTGCCAAGGTGTTTTTCCGCTATGGCAAGGCGCAACAGTAATGCATCATCCTGCACAGGATGTTGCTCAATGACGTTAGACAGTTTGTCGTACACGACTTGATGCTGATTAAGTGACAACTGCACATCTGACCATAAGGCTAATAAACTGACTGGCGCATTATCCATGTTCACCTGATCTAAATAGCTTAATGCTGCTTCTGCTAAATCTTGCTTTAATGCCATATCTGCAAGAATTTGCACAAGCCAAGTTTTTTCTGGTTCATTCGCCGGCTGATACAAGCGATACAAACGAGCCAATTCTTGATAGCTTTCGGCCAGTTTGCCATTTTGGCTAGCGACCTCTAGAGCACAGGTAGAAATCAATAAAATATCGGCTTTACCGATTAACGTTAAACACGCTTGTCTTGCTGCGACAATATCCCCCTGTACCAGATGAATATTGGCTTTTAATAACCAACTGTTAACCGCGGTTGGCTTTAATTCAATAGCGCGATCTAACGCTTTTAATGCCCGATCGAATTGATGCTGATGTTGTAATACCCGAGCATATAAGTAGTAGGTTTGCGCATTGGGACTGGCATTAGCCATCTTGGTTTGTAACCAAGCTTTTGCGCGGCCATAACGGTAATCCGCCTCACCAGGATATTGTCCTTGTTCAATAAAATCACTGATGTCATCTAAACTCATCTGTTGATCGGTATCATTAAACACCTTCCAAGTTGCAACAACTTCGTTGTTATCCTTAGGTGTATAGGGCGCCGCAAGGCTATTACCGATGAACAATAAGCATAGGCTGGCAAACATGCCCATATTAACCATAGAGTGTCGGTACTTTATCATTTGTGTTAACCGCCCTGTTGTCACTTGCATAACGCCTCCAAAATGCCATCCTTGGTCATTTATACCCTGTAATACACCACTAACACCCTGTTAATAAGATGATTAATCGCTGCAATAGCAGGGTATATTGTCCTATTTATATTGTTACCTGAGCTAATAGCAAACGCACTCTTAGTCGAGTAATAAGTCATCGTAAAAATCAGTCGTTGATACATCGTTGTCAACCACACGGCCATTAACACGCAAAGGTGCTGCTTGGCTTGGTTGTGAAAATACCTGACGACTTAAGCTTGAAAACATCACTTGCTCAGCATCAATAGTAATGCTTACCAGCGCAGTAACAGGATCATTTACGCCATCGCTCACAGCCAAGGTAAAACTGTCCATGCCAGTGACTTCATTTGCCGGTGTATAGGTAAACTCACCATTTGCCATTAAGCTCAGCGATCCCAGCGTGGGTTCATTCACTAGCGTAAACGTCAGGGTATCGCCGTCCTTGTCGGTGGCAGCTACTTGATCGGTTACCGCAGTTTCAGTGACAGTAGACAGCATCAAACCACTTACCATAGGCGCACTGTTTTTAACCATTGCCATTGGATCATCATCTGAGTTACACCCAGCTAATAATCCTGCGCTGATCACACTGACTAATACCACTGGCTTAGCCATAGCGTTAATAAGCTGGCGAGTCGCATATTGAATAGAAGTATTCATCTTGTGTTCCTTATTTTGAGCCAGAAAGTGGCGTCGCTAAATAGGGGAAGTGATCCATCATCATAGTCGCATCAACCGGTGCGCCATCTGTAAATGGCACAGTACCAACACTGGCATCATCACTAGTACAAAGGCCTAAATCAGTATCTGTTCCATTAACTGGGATCGGGTAACATAAACGTCCCATGACCACGCGCAGGGCAATATCAACGACATCATCACCAGGACGACGACCATTAGGGAAACCAGCTAAATCATCGCCTGCAACACCAAAAGCGGACTGCATATCGCGAGGTTTTGCTGGAATACCGGTATTAAGACGCAACATTTCTGATGGCGTCACCGTTTCAAGTTGGTTAACACCGGCAAAGCCTGTTAGAAATGCAGTAACGAGATCATTACGAGGGAAATTGGTTGGTGCTAATGTCTCAATATTTGTGCCTAAAGTTTGATTAACTGCATCTTTAAACAAAATATTGAGCAATTCAGGTAAGCTTGGGTGGGTAACATAATCAGCAAACTGAGTATCATCTTTAGGCTGTGAAGTCGAAAAGGTGTCTTTGTCTTTTAGGCCAATCACTAACTCGTTCACCAGCGGATTACCTAGACGAGAGACTTGAGTTAATGCTCCACCGTTAACTTCAGTTTTACCTACTTTTGCATTTGGATTTAAAATACGCGCTTGCGGTAAACTGGCGGTAGTCCATGCACCGATAGTGCCGTTCCCTTGAGTGGTTAAACATGTCTTTGGCACTTCAATTGAAATGGCTGTAACATTTTTATCCATTAAGTCATCATTATCAGCTGATTGGGTAATACCACCTGGAAAACCGCCTTGATCACCAGCACCCGGAGTACTATCACCTTCCACTGGTACATAGTTTACTAAGTCAAAAGTTTTGCCTAAGTTAACCACGAAAGGGTCTTTACGTTGACCGACAAACACCTTACCAGGACTGGCACAACCGTCGAGGTTAAATTCGTAAATAAATTGTCCAGCATAGCTTGCATAAGCGCTGCTATCACCGAAACTTTTATTACCAATATAATCCAGAGGTTTATGGAACATCCCGCCAGCAGTATTGCTCAACACTGTTGCACTACCGCTATTTTGTGGTCCTTTAACAAGTGTTAACTGATACGACTCGCTAAAGTTTGCCGCACTTTGATCTGCTGCTGTAATGCCACCAATATTTTTAAGCGGGACTGACACACTGCGTTGATTTCCAGCTGGACCAACCGTTAACGCAATACCTTGATTATTATTGGCAAGCTCATTGGTAAAGTTAAATTGAAAGGTTAAATCTTCTACTGCATCACCGTCGTTATCGATATGAATGCTGTATACCGCAGCAGGATCCATCGCATAATAGTTAGGTCCGCCGTAGGCGTCTTGCAATGGAATATAGTTAGCGATAAGAGTGACGTAGTCTTCACGTCCTGCTTCATAACTGTTAAATGCATAAAAATCGGTAGAATCTAATGTCGGAAAACGTGTGATATTCGGTGCTTCTCGATGACTTGAGGCAAATGCATTAGCGCCTAACAAAGTGCTGCATACCATACTGGCGATTAGGGATATTTTTAGTACTTTCATGACCATTTCCTTGTTGTGTAGTAGAGTCATGTAAGTAAACGGCTCAGGTTCCATTTTGGATGCAGAATTTAGCCATTATTGTTGCATTAATTTTAAAATAAAAATAAAATCACAACAAACACCTGAATTATAAGAGTTATTTATCTGTGCTTAATTTGAGTTATTTTTGATGATTTTTGAATATTTGTTGATAATCATCTGAAACCTTATCGATTTTGCATCAACACTAAAGCTTGATACTCAGTAAACCTGAGTACATTCACCCCGTCACGGTTCGTCATAATCAATTCCTGCTAGAGTGATAATTTAGTGATAATTTCGCGATAATAAAATCTTTCCCCATAAAAAAACGGCCAAGGATATCTCCTTTGGCCGTTTCGATTTATGCTTCAGCTTATTGTTGCGTGAATAAGCATTTACACATCATTGTTATCCCGCATTCACAGATCCATCAATGGATTATAAAATTGCCAGCTCTGCGGTATACAACACTTCAGTAGGCATGCCATTCGGTGAACCGTTTAAAGGCTCTAAACTGACCGCCAAAGCAACAATATCGACATCATCAAACTGACTATTTTTCGCTAAACTCAGCTTGCCCGATTTAGGTAACAAGCCCAATGAGATGGGGTTTTCAACACCTTTCGCCACCATCCACAACTCATAATCTTTGTTCGGTAAAGGTTTTAGGTTACTGGTAGAGCGAACTTCAATAGTATTGGCCGTGACTTCAATAAGCCATAATGCTTTAGCTTGCGCACTTTGTACAACGGCAACTTGTTGCGGCGCCGCGACGGGCACAGGTTGGTTACTCACCAGGATGACCGCCATAATAATGGCTGCGGCTGTGGCCATGGAGGCCAAGCCTTTCCAGACGCGATGGCGAGTTGTTAAAGGCAAGACATTGGGTGTCTCTGGTGCTGGAGTGTGGCTCAAATTGTCAACAAAACCCAGCGTATGACGAATATTTTGCCACACACGATCATCAGGCTTTACCGGAGGTAATAACTGGTTCATACCATGCAAATGTTGCTCCCATAACCAAGTGCTTTCACGCAGGCTAGGTATTTGCATCATTAATTTTTGAAACCGACGTCTAGCTTGGCCTCGCAATGTGCCCAGCACATATTCTGCAGCCAAGGCTTCTTTCAATTGAGGATCATGATAATTCATAACGATAAACACCTCTGTAATTGCTGTAAACCACGGCGGATCCAACTCTTAATCGTGCCCAAAGGTAAGTCTAGGTGCCCAACCACTTCATGATGCGATAAACCATTGTAGTACGCTAAATGAATCGCTTGTTTTTGCTGCGGTTCAAGCTCGCTCATGCATTGATCGAGTTGATTTTTATGCACTTGCGGACCGTCGTCATTGCTGGGCTCATCAAAAATCGCTTCTTGGCCCTCTTCAAGCGGATCTTCTTTTCTGACTTTTTGATAACGCAGCATGTCTAATGCTCGGTAACGCACTATGCTGATCATCCAAGTGAGTACCGATCCTTTGCCATGTTGATATTCGGTCGCGTTATGCCAAATTTTTACGTAGGCTTCTTGCAGCACCTCTTCAGCCAGCTCCCGTCGACCGAGCATTTTCAAACTAACCGCAAATAATTGACTGCTAGTCGACTGGTATAAATCAGCAAAAGCTTGTTTATCTCCATCCGCACTGGCACTCAGTAAGTTAAGTAATGTGTCTTGATCCATAATATGCCACGCTTCTCGGTAATGATTCGATGTCGTTAATACGGGCTGTTACTGCATATATAGAATAAAAAAAGCCCTTCAGAGTGTATACGTTACAGCCTGCTAATTGGATGCAAGTTTGATAAAAAATGATCAGCGCCCTTTAACATACTGATCCTATGATTGAGAAAATTGATGAAGTAGAAGAGTTATACTCCAGAAAAGTGATGCAAACAGGGAACCACTATCCCTGCAGCAAGTACTCTTCAGCTTTTTCGATACTGCGCGGTTTACCCACCAGCATTAAAATATCATTACGCCTTAACACCCACTCTGGTGGCGGAGGATTAATCTCCTCCCCTTTACGACGCACAGCTCTAAGCTCCACGTCTAATGCTTGCCATGGAATATCAGCAACGGTTTTCCCCACAGCACTGGCTCTTGACGCCAGTGATACTGCATGGAGTAAATCCAGAGTGAAATCAGTTTCGGTGCCAGAAAAAAAACCGTGTAAATATTGGTAATGGTTACGTCGCTCTGATTCTAAACGCTTAATAATACGCGCTAATGGTACTCCACATTTAAACAAGACTTGCGAAACCAGCATCAAACTGCCTTCAAGGGATTCAGGAATCACTTGGGTTGCGCCGGCTTCTTTAAGCTCATGCAAGTTAGCATCATCGCGAGTACGCACGAGTATTTTTACATCGGGAGCAAGCTTGCGTGCTACGGCTAAACACTCTTCAGACTGGCGTGGCTCACAAAATGTCACCACCACTAAACTGGCATCACGGATGCCCATCTTCTTTAACAGTGCCATTCTGCAAGCATCACCAAAATGAATGTTCTCGCCCGCCGCTCTGGCCTCTGACACGCGGGTGGGGTCTAAATCGAGTACCATGTATGGCACGGCTTCTTTTTTCAAAAAGCGCGCTATTGTTTGCCCTACTCGGCCATAACCTAAAATAAGCACCACGTCACTTTCATCAGAATGAGGTAAAACAACCTCAATAGGCTCAGATTTAGCTGCTAACTTGTTACCGCTAACCTTTTTAGCGATATCAAGGCTATGGCGGATCAACCAAGGTGCCATAGACATAGAGATCACTGCCACAGCAACTAATACTGTGCTGACTTCGTTATTGAGCAATTGATAATTCACCGCCAATGCCAATAACACAAAACTAAATTCACCCACTTGACCTAAACTGATTGCCGTACTGAGTGATACCTTAGTATTTTCGCCTACAAGCTTGAGTAAACCATGCACGATCAAAATTTTAGTCAGTACCACTGCGACTAAAATTAACAGCACTTGCCACCAATATTGCATCACCAGATTGAAATCCAGTAGCATGCCGATTGAGATAAAAAACAGGCCCATTAATAAATCACGAAACGGCCTAATATCAGCCTAACTGACGTCGATACTGACTTTCGCCCAGTAGCATACCAGCAATAAACGCCCCTAATGCCATTGACAGTCCAAGCCATTGAGTAAACGCGCCCGTCACCAAGGCAACAACTAAGGTCGATAATACAAATAACTCATTTGAGCGTGAGCGAGCCACTTCATCGAAAATACGCGGCAGTATCCACTTACCAAATGACATTAAGCCGACAAAAGCCAAAATACCAGTGAGCAATTCCCACATAATACTGTTGAAGCTCATTTCCACATCGCCTTTGGCTAACAGTGGCATTAAAATCAATAACGGCACTACGGCTAAGTCTTGAAATAACAACACACTGACGGATAATTCGCCGTGCCTGCGCCTTAACCAGTTTTGTTCGTTTAGCAACTTTAATACAATCGCCGTTGACGACAAGGCAATGGCTGAACCAATCACTATTGCGGCCACTAAATCCTGGCCAACCAACATGGCGATGCCGCCAGCCACAAAAGCCGTTATCAACATTTGGGCGCTGCCCAAGCCAAACACTGTGCGGCGCATGGCCCACAATCTAGGCACAGAAAACTCCAGCCCTAAAGTGAACATCAATAGCACGACACCTAACTCAGCCACAGACTGCATTTGTAACTGGGTAAACCAATGGAAACCACTGGGACCGCTGACCACCCCAGTGAGTAGATAAGCTAAAATGGCAGGTAAGCCGAGACGGCGTAATAATGCAATCGCCACAATCGCAATCACAAGCATCGACAAAATATGGATAAAAATGCTGTGTTCCATTATGGCTTTGGCTCCTCGTCAAAAAAGTGTCGAAAGGGAAATAAAACGTTTTCTAAATACTACAGTAAAACAACAAGCAACTAATAACTATAGAAAAATTTTCATAGGCACGGTTTTTGCAAATAAATTGACAATTAGTTGTAACGTACTGGAGTAAATACTATGGATTTCGCACTAGCAACAGAGTCCTATCCTGATGATTACTGGTACCGTTCAGACGCTTACTTGAATCGGGAGTCTGATTTAGACCTTGTTCAAGTAATTCAACAACTACATGGAAGTTTAGATCCTCGGACAGTTTTTGCCTGTTTTGGCAAAGTCCTAGGACAACATTTGCCGATTAAAGGACTGCAGTTGACCCTAGATAAACAAAAATTTGTTTGGGGACGTCATTACGGTATTGAATTAAAACATACTATTAACGATAACAATGACAGCTTTGCTATCACTTATCAGTTGTCTGTGCCACTCAACTCGGCGCAGAAGAAATTATTACAACGGCTTGAAAACATGCTCATTCAACCGTTTAATAATGCATTAAAATATCAAGCAATGTCTAATCAAGCCATGTTTGATGCGCTAACTAACTTAGGCAATCGATATTATTATCGTCAAGCTCTTGATATTGCATTAGCCCGAGCGAATCGCAAACAAGGTCAGGTATCATTAGTGATATTAGATTTGGATAAGTTTAAACAACTCAATGACGTACACGGCCATAAAGCCGGTGATTACGTTTTAGTAGGGTTTGCAGCATTAATTAGTGAAGCGATCCGTAATACGGACCAAGCTTTCAGAATTGGTGGTGATGAGTTTGTGATTATTACTCAAGGAAATGCAGATGCAGCGGCAATTATTTGCCAACGTATTATTGATATGATGCCAAAACATTCTGAACTGACCGAATATAATATTCAATGTAGTTTAGGCATTGCGCAATCATTACCACAGCAACAAGCAGAAAACTTATATGAGCGAGCGGATAAAGCCATGTATGCAGCAAAAGCAGCCGGACGTAATTGTTTTCGGGTCTGTGAAAACAGCATAATATAACGCCGCAAATGCGTAATACAGTACACAACTAATTAACCAAAAAAGACCTTAACAGGTCTTTTTTGCCATGGCCTACGCTATCGTGATTACATTCCGCGAAGCTGAATACGCCTTAAAAATTCAGTCATCACCCTGTCGTAAACTAAATCCCCTAAAAACAAATCTTCTACGCCATGGTCAATACTCGGATTGTCATTCACTTCAATGACATAAGCCTTACCGTCAATTTCTTTTAAATCGACACCATACAAACCTGCACCAATTAAGTTTGATGCTTTAACCGCCGCATCAACAATATTTTGCGGCACCATTTTTAAATCGATACAGTCAAAATCACCACTACTGACACGGCCGCTTTGATGATGTTGATAAATCTGCCAGTGACCACGACTCATAAAGTAACGACAGGCATAAATAGGTTGGCGATTTAGCACGCCAATGCGCCAATCATAATCGGTAGGCATAAACGCTTGCGCTAAAATTAACGCACTGTGCTCGAAGATAATCGCTGCTTGTTCAAGTAAGGTTTCACGGTCGTTCACCTTAACGACCCCAAGGGAAAATGCCCCATCGGGTACTTTAAGTACAATCGGTAATCCTATGGTATTAATCACATTATCGGCCCAGTTTTTATCCGAGGCTTTAAAGATGACACTTTTAGGCACTGGCACTTTATGTTTGTTTAATAGCTCGGTCAAAAACACCTTATTAGTGCACTTCATAATGGATTCAGGGTCATCCATTACCACTAAGCCAAGTTGCTCTGCCGCTTTCGCAAATCGATAAGTAAAGTTGCTGATATTAGTGGTAGAGCGAATAAACAAGCCATCAAACTCACTTAACCGCGCCAAATCGTGAGAACCAATTTGGACTAAATCCATGCCGATACGATTAGCCGACTTAGTAAATAACTTCAGCGCCGCTTTATCTGATGGTGGCATTTTCTCATGCTCATTCACCAGCATGGCAATTTCATATCTATAGCGTTTCGATGGTTTAGGTAAACGCCATACTTTTTGTGAAAACACCTCTAAATACTTAGCAAATAAATCTTGTTCTGATTCGGTTAAGTCTTGAAAAGCCGCAGGTTCAATGGAGCCAACCTGCCACTTTCCTGACATTTTTAACAAACTCACTTGCAATACCGGCACGGTAAAACGTTCAAAAATTTTGCGAGCAAGCTTGTCAAGCGACGGATTATCACAATAGCCAAAATACAGCTTCATGGATATTTCAGTCACAGTATCAGGCAGCTTATCTAAACCAGCTTGAGGTAAACTAAAAAAACGGTCCTGAGATAAATCATTAATGGTCATCACGCGCGGGATCACCCGGTGACCGCGTGCTTCAGCCATTAACGAACAGTAATAACCAGTGCTTAAATAATCATAACTGCGACACAAGTTAATCACTTGCATGGCACTTTGCTCGGAAAACGCCCCCATTTCTAAATAATCATGCACTGTGACCATATGGTCACTGGGTAAATAGGGACGCCAATCATTAACATCGTCGGTGACAATTAAAAAATGAGCCATAAATATCGATTGCCTCTTGTGCGGTTTAGCGCGTAAATTAAGTCACTATCATGTTTGCCAACTCGAGCCAACTCATGCTGCTTCGTCAAGCTATTCCCAGCGATTTATCCCAGCTTAACCAAATCGAATCCAATGCCTTTAGTGGTGATAAAATCAGCTCTCGGCAGATGAAACGCTTTATAAACTCGCCACTGGACAGCTTATTAGTCGCCGACATAGACGGCACCCTTGCAGGTTATGCATTGGTGCTATTTCATCGTGGCACACGTCTAGCAAGGCTATACTCTATTGCTGTTGCGAGCGAGTTTAGAGGTCGCAACATTGCCTTTGAACTGGTCACACAATGTGAACATACCGTGGTCGAGCGCGGCTTCATTACATTACGCCTAGAAGTGCGAAACGACAACATCGCGGCCAAAAATCTTTATTTAAAAATGGGTTATAAAGTACTCAAAACATTAGTGCATTATTACGACGATTTAGCTGATGGCGTGCGCATGCACAAACGCTTAGACCCGCCAGGGCCAAGCAAAGTCATCAAGATGCCCTTATATGTGCAAACCACCCCCTTTACGTGTGGCGCCGCTTGCTTAATGATGGCCATGAGTGCGGTAAAAACGCACTATAATCCGAGCCGAGTTGATGAGTTGAGTATTTGGCGCGAAGCCACCACTATTTTTATGACCAGCGGTCATGGTGGTTGCAGTGTGCATGGTTTGGCTTTAGCAGCCATAAAGCGCGGATTACAGATTGAGATGTACAGCCAGTCAACGTCAGTCCCCTTTATTGATAGCGTTCGTGACAGCAACAAAAAAGCCGTCATTACTATAGTGCATGACGACTTTTGTCAGCAATTAGCCTCACAAGGAATTCAGATCCACAATGCATCACCCAGTCTGACTCAACTTCGACATTGGATTGACAGCGGTTATGCTGTGTTATTGATGATCAGCACCTATCGATTTAATGGCGAGAAAGGCCCGCATTGGGTGGTATTAAGTGGTTACAATGAACAGTTTATGTTTATTCACGATCCGTTTGTTGAAGCACAGAAAGATGCGATTAATGCGGCGTATGTACCGATTAGCCAATCGGAGCTGGCACAGGTGATGCAGTATGGGAAGCAGAAACAGGTGTCTTGTTTAGTGGTGAAGTCATCTTTGGCTTAAGATGGTTAAGCTTTTTATGGCCTGCAACCACAACTGGCTTTGCAAACTGCGTTTGAATTGAGATCGCAAGGTTCCACCCTGCACGGGCCAAAAGGGGATCAACAGCAATCCCCTCTTGGATCACCCCTGCCGTTCCGGCAACATTTTCGCTTTTTAACCAAACAACAGCAGCGAAAAAATTGCGACGGAAATTAATCCAGCTTCTGACCTCGTATTTAGCCATCTTCGGCCCATCTTACAATAAAGAGTGAAAATGCTAACGCTTCCGATGGGGCGTCCCTTCACCTCGAAAGCTAGCTCACGTATTCTTTTGTAAGGAGTCTTCAACGGCCCCAAGTTCAGAGTTGAATTTAGGCATTATCATAAAAAACTAACTCGTTTTTGGACAAAAGCGTGTTAGATCTATTGCTCAAAATCGTCTAGTTCACATTACGATAAGTATGGCGAAGGTCAAAAACACCGTAGACACAGCTAAGGTCAATTCTATATAGATGGCCAAATTAACCGTACTACTAAGATTGTAGTGGTCAAGTAATATTGGCCACGGTTTTAGAGTCATTCCAATATAAACGTTCTGACTCATTTGGCGTTAACCCACCATTATATTGATGGGGTCTAGTTTCACTGTAATATCCAGTGATGTAATTGGTGATCGCTTTGTTTGCTTCTGTAAAATTCCCATAACCACTGGCGGGCACCCATTCAAATTTCAAACTTCTAAAGAAACGCTCCATTGGCGCGTTATCCCAACAATTCCCGCGACGACTCATACTTTGTTCAATTTGAAGACGCCATAATAATTGCCTAAATTTCAAGCTTGTGTAATGTGAACCTTGATCGCTGTGATAAATCACATTCTCAGGTTTCCCCCTTAACTCAAATGCCATTTTCAAGGCCTTACAGGTCAGCTCACTGTCAGGTGATAATGACAAAGCCCACCCAACAGGTTTACGGGAAAACAGGTCTAGAACAACCGCTAAATATGCCCAACGATTACCGACCCAAAGTAGAGTAAGAGGCAGAGCGTAGTCGAACTATTTCTCTGCTTCTCCTCTCCGAACCGTACGTGCACCTTTCAGCGCATACGGCTCTCCGCTTAATTGTGGCTAACAGCCATGGCAACATCGCTATAGCGAGACGTGACAGTATTTCTAATTTCATCTCTGAGGTAAGGGTTTGCTTCTGGTGATCGCCATCTAAAGGGTAATTTAGGGCTACTCACTAATCTAAATAGTGACGCGCCACATAAATTTCCACGATTGCTTTTACCAAATAACACCCATGTCGTTGCCTGATTTGGTGTCGGACGTTTGATCCATTTCATCATTAACGATTTAATCGAACAACGATATTTCCTAGCCAACCACTTAGCGAGTTTCCAGAAAATAATACGATCAATTTTGCTGTAAACTTTCGCGGTGTAATCAGTATGTCGATAAAATTGTGCCCAACCCTTAAGTTTGCGATTGAGTTGTTCCACTTTGTCTATCTTGCTACAGCTATGATCCCCTGATAAAGCCTGACTCAATGAATGAGAAAATGCTTTGGCTTTACCGTTTGGAATACCAGACACCACTCGCATATTTCCCTTAGGTCCACGCTTTCGAATGATCCTATGTCCGAGAAATATAAAACCGTCATTCACATGTGTAATATGAGTTTTATCCATATTTAACGTGAGTTGCAGCTTACCTTCTAGGAAGTGTCGACATTGGTCCCGAATTGCCTCTGCTTGTTGTTTATTGCCTTTGACAATCACTAGAAAGTCATCAGCATAACGGCAATAAGCAACGGCAGGTTTCCATTGTCTGTTTTCCTCAACCGCAGGTTTTCGCTTGATTTTGATACTGTGATTCCAGTACCAGCGGTCTTTACGGGCTTTCTTGCTCAAGTAACATTTATCCAAATATTGATCGAACTCATTAAGCATTATGTTTGACAATAACGGAGAAATTACACCACCTTGTGGTACGCCTTCGCTTGTTGCACAAAATAGGTTACGTTCAATGTGTCCAGCTTTAATGAAGCGCCAAAGCAAATCATTAAATCGACGGCAGTTGCTCCGTTTACGAACACATTTCATCAATAATCGATGGTGAACTGTATCAAAATAGCTTGATAAGTCTCCTTCAATTATCCAGCGACCTCTAGGCTCATTGGATTCGGTCATTTGTAGTTTAACCGTGCGAATGGCGTGATGGACACTGCGCTCTGGTCTAAAGCCATAGGACAACGAATGAAAATCATTTTCCCATATCGGCTCCATTGCCATGAGCATGGCACGTTGAACTATTCTGTCCCTAAGCGTTGGTATACCTAAAGGACGTAGCTTTCCATTGGCCTTGGGGATATAGATCCGTCTAGCAGGCATCGGTTGATAGTTACCTAGCAGCAGATTATTTCTGATCTCATCAAGATAACCAGCCAAATTAGCCTGTATATAAATCTTTGTTATTCCATCAACACCAGGCGTTTTAGCACCTTTTGAAGAAAGCGTTACTTCAGCCGCTTGGCGAAGCCAATGCGGGTGACTGATAAGGCGCAGCAGTCGATTAACACGACGCGTTTTATCGGTTGCTGTCCATGTTGCTAATTTACGTTGCTGTTCGCTGATTATCAAAGGTCTTCACCTCATTAAGGTCAGGTAATTTGCTTACGCAAATCAATTAAACTGCGTCCCTTCGCCATGTAATGGGCTTTCCCCATCTCAGACGACTACGAACGCTCCGCCAGCTTGTTTGTCATCAGGGTCATGCTCCCTTAGCATTCAAAACAAACCTTCCCCGGTTTACCTACCTGAACTCGAACATATTGGGGTGGATGCCGATCGCAGTCTTTGACCTTATCGTACTGTAAGGTGATGATGCTTAAACGCAGAATTGTGATTTAACGTTTATCCATTAATAAGTACATATTTATTACTCATTAATTCGGCAATAGTGCCCATACATTTAGCACTATTGCAGCACCACATTACCTGTTAATTCGTGTAGGCAATGGCGACGTTTCAGCCCATAGATGCGGGTTAATCGGTTCATGTTCTTCATCCGTTCAATACTTAGTCTAGAGGAGCATCTTGGCTTAACGAATTCGCCTCACTCCCCGTTGTCAGCGAGTTACATCACCTTATCAGCATACGATAAGTCACTGCCGCTCAGACTCAACTATCTGCACAACCAGATAGTGCCATAAACAATGTAGCTCCTGCCGTAGTGTTCATGTATTTCAGATAGACTCGTGGTTCATTAAAGCATTCCATGCTAGTGCTGAACTCCGGGCACACCATACGTCACATCGCCACACCACACTTGATCTGGTTGAGTTACGGCAAACTGTCGATTAAGCGTATTCGGGATCGCTACATGCTCTTGTGTAGCTTTCCTATAAGAATGTTTAGGCTGCTGACAGCTCAATAACCCAAGCTTTTTCATTAGATTACGGGCTCGATAACGACTGAGACAGATCCCTTTGTTAGTCACTAATTGTGCTATCGTTCGAGCACCGGCAGAGCCATTACTAATACGATGCGCGGCCTTCACTTCACTGCATAAAATTGTAAAGTCAGCATCGATATGTTCTTTTCTTTTTAGCCAATATTTATAGCTACTTCGATGCACTTTGAATGCATTACAAATTGTGAGAATAGAGTGGCTCTGCTTGAGTGCGCTGATCAGCGTAAATTGTTCATCGAGTCTGACATCAAGAGAGCTGTAGCCTTTTTTAGGATTAGATTATGCTCCTCAAGACGCGCTATTTGCTTCTTCAGTTCACGGATTTCAATTTGTTCAGGGGTAATCGGAGATGCTTTGGGAGTGCCACCCTGGCGTTCTAGTTTTAACTGCCTCACCCATTTATCCATAGTCGATTTACCCACGTTCATCGCTTTTGCAGCTTGAATGATTGTGTGGTTTTTATCGAGGACTAATTGGGCTGCTTCAAGTTTGAATTCAGCGCTAAATGTTTTTCTGGTTATCGATCTCATGTGCTCACCTAAAGTCATGTACGAGGTAATAATATCACCTCTATTTAGGTGGCCAAAATAACTATGCCACTACAGTTCGTCTCATTGAGTGAGTCCCATACAAGTTAGGATCTAGACCAATATTTGATGCCCACGACCTGACAAGAGAACGATAATACGAATAGCTAATCGGTTGCTCATTTCGTCTTAAGCTTGGAAATAAATAATCACTTGTCTTTAGATCTGCGACAAAAATCCATTTCATCAGACTTTGTTGAGTTCTAGCAGTGACTTCAAACTGGACTTTAACATCCGTTTCCTGCTGAATAAGCTTAACTCTTGCAAACATTCGTTCTTGTGACAATATATCGCAAACCCTCAGAGGAAGTAGGTCACTTGCTCTGAGTTTACTATCGATTGCCAAATTGAGTAACGCTAGTTGCATAAGGCTATTTTCTATTTCTAGCCTAGTTCGAATACGCCAAATCTCTTCGAGCCGAAAAGGCTTTTTGACTCCGCTATGATTTTTTTTGTTTGATGAGACCATGGTGACCTCCTACTTTATTGATTGGTCATCATAAGTGTAGCTAATAGTACTTTCGCTAATGAGGATGTATTGTAAGTCAGGATAATCGCGTTTGAGTTTTGGCTATGTGCAGATGTTTTTACACTCAACGAATGAACACTGGGACACCATTACCAAAGCGATTCACATGATTATGCGACCATTTCAAGTTAACTAACTCAGACTCTCATAATGTGTAATAGTAAACAATTAGGATGATGGTGCAATTGCCATGATTACCAACAGGCTTCTAAGTTGGTAGTGCCGCCTTTAGACGCCTTGTTCTTATCCTAATTTAGTAAGAACAATGGTTGCGACTACTTCAATTAGAAGTAGTCGTTTGACAATCACTATTTCATTACTTACCGCTTATTAAAAGCCCTTATTCTCAGATACTGCAACGACATCACCATCGTCATCAATTCTAAAATATAATGTCTGTTTAACTTGTGAGTTCGTAGCACTCACGACATAACTTCCTTCATGAACATTTACAATATTTACATCTGCATTGTTAATGGTTTCCCATGAAGATGGCAGCTTACCAGCCTCATAACCTAAATCTTTGAATGTCATTTTATTTATTGTTTTAATGGTAATGCTAATTACCTTCTTCTCATTCATATGACTATTTCTTGAATGATCCATGCTTTTCATTCTATCTACATGTGCAAAAGAATAGCTACCGATAAAAGCACTACCGATAACTAAAAATATAAATAAATTTCTCATAAATGCGTCCTTATTATTTTAAACCAATAACTTTGTATTGCCCTTTAACCAATAATTTTACCGTTACTGGGTTGTCGGACTTATTTTTCCAATACCAACCATGAGAGCCAGGAAAGGGGGCTGTAAAACTCCCTTTCATGTCATCTGATGTCGCAATAACATAACTCTCATAGTATCCAGTGGTATCCCCTTCTGGTTCGCCATGGAGGTCGAAGAACAACGCATCTCCATCAGTTAGCCATTCATAAGTCATTTTTTCATATTGCTGCATCTCGAACTTGTATTCGACACCTTTTCCAGCAGGCACAATGGCTTCGATAATTTGAAACTCTGTTGTGCCTTCTACTTTTGAGCTTTTTTGTGTTTGAGTTTCAGGCATGGGAGCTAATGTGGTAACACCTATTTTTTGACCAATGCCTGTGGGATCAATGTTGTATTCAGCAGGCAAAATAAGGGTGACTAACACAAAAGCCGCTAGAACCGTTGCTGCTAAAGAAGCTTTAATTAACGTGTTACTACTTACTGTATGTTGCATATATTTCTCTTTGTTATTAATTAATAAAGTAACCAGTCAATTGATAACCCATCAACATGACACCTGCACTCATTAGTAGGGTATTTGTTAGTGTAGAAAATTGCTGAAATGAAGGCCATTTACGCCAGATGTTGAGAACAATTAATATCACCACTAAAGCCGCGAACTGACCGAGTTCTACACCCATGTTAAATGCGACTAAATTGGTAAATAGGCCTTCACTGGGTAAATTAAATTCTTCTAATTTTGTCGCTAAGCCTAAGCCATGAAATAGCCCGAAAATGAGAACAGCCCATTGCGTGTTAGGTTGCCATTTGAAGCAACGTTTAAAGCCACCTAAATTATCAAACCCCTTATACACCACAGATAAGCCAATAATTGCATCAATAAGGTAGGCATTTACTTGGATATCGCTTAACACACCTAACAGCAACGTAGTGCTATGACCGATGGTGAACATCGTGACATATATGAAAACATCACGGCTTCTATATAAAAAGAAAATAACGCCAACCAAAAATAGTAAATGATCGTATCCGGTAATCATGTGTTTTGCGCCAATGTAAAGAAATGGCACAAACTGTACGCCGCTATTTTGCTCTAAAAAAGCTCTAGTATTCTCATCAACACCATGAGCGAGTACCTCAATGCTAATAAAGGAGCAACATAGGAGGAGTGCGAACAAGCAATAGCTTGATAATTTACTTGGCATTAAATGACTCCAAAGTTTCTGTTTTAATCAAAATCGTATCCTTATCTTTATGTAAAATTCGGTAAAGTGCGGGAATAACAAATAAAGTTAGTAGCGTTGAGGAAATAATCCCACCGATAACTACCATAGCTAAAGGCCGTTGTACTTCAGAACCCATACCACTATTAAACGCCATCGGAAGAAAGCCCAACGATGCAACAAACGCAGTGGTCATTACAGGTCGAAGTCGAGTTAATGCACCGTCAAAAATAGCCTGGTGTAAATTCATGCCCTCTTTTCGTAATTCTCGGATAAACGAGACCATGACTAATCCATTCAAAATGGCAATACCTGACAACGCAATAAAGCCAACTGCTGCTGATATTGAGAATGGAATACCACTTAACATTAATGCAGCAACCCCGCCCGTCAATGCTAAAGGCACGCCTGTAAAAATGATTAATGCATCTTTGATTGAATTCAGCGCTAACACTAATAAACCAATAATCATGAGCAACGTGACTGGTACTACAATACTTAAACGCTGTGAAGCGGACTGGAGCTTTTGATAAGTGCCGCCGTATTCAATCCAGTAACCAGCAGGAATATCAACATTGGCAGCAACGGCTTGTTGAATATCACTCACAAAACCACCTAAATCACGGCCTCTCACATTTGTTGTCACAACGACTCTACGCTTGCCATTTTCTCGATTAATTTGGTTTGCACCATTAATCAATTCCAATGAAGCAAGTTCTTGTAATGGCACAGAACGACCATTGCCCAGATGAATTGGCAAATATGACAGTGCGTCGACATCATTACGCAGTACTTCATCTAATCGAACGACAATATCCGAACGCCTATCACCTTGATAAAACTTGCCAGCAACGGTTCCACCTAGCGCAGTCGCTAATTGGGATTGCAATTGCGCTTTACTGATCCCGTATTGCATAATTTTGTCAGCGTTAGGGATTATGGATAAAAGCGGTAACCCCGTAGTTTGTTCAACTTGCACATCGGCTATACCTTCAACCTGGCTAATGGCTGACTCAATTTCATTACCTAATGCGGCAAGGGTTTCAAAATCATCGCCGAACACTTTAATTGCTAATTCGGCTCTCACACCCGCCAGTAATTCATTAAACCGCATTTGAATAGGTTGTAAAAATTCATAACGATTGCCAGGTATTGGCTCTACCAACGCAGCTAAATCCTCCACCACCTGCTCTTTTGATTTATTAGGATTAGGCCATTGATTACGTGGTTTTAGAATAATAAAGTTGTCTGCAACACTTGGCGGTACAGCATCAGTTGCCACATCGGCCGTGCCTATTTTGGCAAATACTCTTTCAACCTCCGGCATTTGCTGAATTTTTTCTTCTAACACTTCTTGCAATGCAATTGCCTGACTTAATGATGTTCCAGGAATGCGCAGTGCATGCATGGCAATATCACCTTCATCAAGGTTTGGTACAAACTCACTGCCTAGCCGGGTAGCTTGGTGGCCAAAAATGACCACTAACAACACCGCCATACACACCACAATCCAACGACCTTTAAGCACCATATTTAACGCTGGACGATACAAATAAGCCGCTCCACGAATAATTGGACTGTGCTTTTCTTTGATTGGTTTTTTAAATAACAATGCAATCATTGCAGGCACAAAGGTTACCGACAGTAACATGGCACTTAATAGGGCGATAACAACGGTAATGGCCATCGGGTGGAACATTTTCCCCTCTACACCTTCAAGGGCGAAAATGGGTAAATACACGGCAGTAATAATGAACACACCGAATAACGCTGGGCGGATCACTTCACGGGTTGCATCAAACACTAGTTCTAAGCGTGCTTTCAAAGGTAAAGAATGTTGCCCAGCTTGACTCAGACGGCGCAGGCAGTTTTCAACAATGATAATTGCACCGTCCACTAACAAGCCAAAATCAAGCGCACCTAAACTCATTAGATTGGCACTAACACCAACTTGAACCATGCCTGTCACAGTCATTAACATCGCAAACGGGATCACCAATGCGGTTAAAAATGCGGCCCTGAAATTACCAAGTAAAATAAACAACACAACTACAACTAAAATAGCCCCTTCGGTCAGGTTTGTTTGTACTGTACTAAGTGTTTGATCAACTAACTTAGTACGATCGTATACCGCGGTAGCCACAATCCCTTGAGGTAAGCTTGCGTTAATTTGTTTTAGCTTCTCACCTACTGCGTGAGCCACTGTGCGACTATTCTCGCCGATAAGCATAAATACAGTGCTCATCACCACTTCACGGCCATTTTGGGTGGCAGCACCATTACGCAGCCCTTTTCCATCACCAATATCTGCCACATCTTTTATGCGAACAGGTGAACCATCAATACTTTTTAGCGGAATGTTACCAATGGCTTGTAAGTCTTCGGCTTGCCCAGGAATACGCATAAGCCATTGCGCGCCATTTTGCTCAATAAATCCTGCGCCTTGGTTTTGATTATTTTGTGCAATTGCGTCAACCACATCAGCTTGAGTAACACCAAACGCGAGCAGTTTTTGGGGTTTGAATGCAACCAAAATTTCACGTTCAAACCCACCAATAGGATTCACCTCAACAACGCCAGGCACACGCATTAGTTGCGGACGAATAGTCCAATCGTGCACAGTACGTAGGTCGGTGGGTGTAATCTCGGAGCCATCGGCATGTGTTGCATTGGGTAACGCATCCACTGTGAACATGAAAATTTCACCCAGCCCAGTGGCAATCGGTCCGAGTTCAGGCTCAAGTCCTGACGGTAATTCTGAACGCGCGGCAGATAAGCGTTCACTCACCAATTGCCGAGCAAAATATACATCGGTATTGTCATCAAAAATGGCAACAACTTGCGATAAACCATAACGTGACACAGAACGGGTATATGTAAGCCCAGGCAATCCCGCAAGCGCATTTTCTAATGGAAAGGTGACCCGTTGTTCAATTTCTAATGGTGTATACCCTAGTGCCTTGGTAATCATGACTTGTACATTGGTGATATCAGGGACAGCATCAATAGGCAGCTTGGTAAAATTCCAGGCGCCCACAAAAGCCGTAATCATCACTAGTACTAAAACGAGTACATTGCGCTTTATGGAAAAGCGTAAAATAGATTCCAACATTTACTACTCCTAGTGATCGTGCGAAGCGCCAGACTTTTCAATGTCAGCTTTAATGATGTAACTGTTTTCAGTCACATAGGTTGTCCCCTAATGCAATTCCACCAAGAACTTCGACCCACTCACCATCATCTTGACCAAGTTCAAGCATTCTCACTTCATATTGATCACCAACTTTTGCAAAAACTACGGTAAAGTCTCTGAATCCTTGCAGACCGACTTTTTTTACTGCGACAGGCACATCAATCGTTGCCACCTCAATATCAGCGTTAACAAACCCACCTTCGGCCAGAACATTATTCACATTCGGCACCTTCACCCATACTAATTTAGCCTGGTCATCGCGGACTTTTTGCTCAATAAACTCAACCTTCCCTGTAAGCGGAGTGTCATAACCTTCAATCTTTACGGTTACCGGAGTGCCAACAACGACATTTTTATAATCGGCGGGATATACTGCTAGCTTGGCCACATATTGCGACGTATTGGTTAGGGTCAATAAGGTTTTTGACGCTGTTTGTTCACCAATATTGGCATACTGTTCAGTCACAATGCCGTCGGCAGGAGATGTGATTTGATAAGGCTTAAGGCTTTCGTTACTTTCAACTGTCATCAGTGTCTGCCCTTGCTTTACAAGGTCGCCTTGTTTAACAAACAACTTGGTGATTACCCCGTCAAATCTGGCTGATATATTATGTGTCGCACTCGCTGGAAGCGATAAACGCCCATAAGCAGGAATGGTTTGATGAAGTGTTCTAGCCGCGACAACATCGGTACTAATTCCCATAGCTTCAGCCACTGCTGGCTCAATACGAGTTCGGCCTTCAAGGTTATCGTATTGCCAGCGATAATTTTTACCCTGATAGTTAGCATTAATGGTAACCACAAAAGAATGAGGCTCATAAATCTCTAAATCGCCACGTAAAAAGTCACCTTCGACACGAAAGTTAATATCATCCACCACATCGCCAAGACGAGTGAGTTTAATATTGAGATCAACTTGGTTAGGCGAGACAGGTTTGCCTGCATCGGTTACCCACACCCTAAACTCCGGCGGTACACCCGTTTCAAAAATAGCTAGCTCCAAAGCCATATTGTCGTCTCGCAACATGCGGCCTCTGTGGGGGCCTTTTTCTGGCTCAGCTTCTTCCGCTTCAGGGGCAGATGATGCAGACACTGAAAATGAAGGGCTCACACTTAAGCAAAGAAATATTGCAAAAGTCAGTGATGTAAAAATATTATTATTTTTCATAAACGTCTCACAATGATATAGATGCGCCCGTTAGGCGTTGAATTTCAATATGTTGTAAATGCAAACTCTCGTATGTATTTAACAACTCCGATTGGGCATTAAGTAAATCACGGCGTATATCACTCCATTGACTGTAGCTGAGTTGTCCAAGTTCAAAGGCTCGAACAGCCTCTTTTAATGTCACTTCTAATGTTGGGATTATCGTTTTTTTCAAAAGCATCGATAACATGCCGTGCATGGGCTATTTCTTGTAGTTGTACATATAACTGTGAGTCGAGCTTTTGCATTAACGCTACTTGTTCGACAGCAAGCACGTCTTGCTTGGCTTGTAAGGTCGAAATAGTCCCTGCATTACGGTCGCTTGCGCCAAAAGGAACCGATACACCAGCAACAAGGCCAAAGTCATCTGTTGCTTCATAACGGCGAAAACCAGCAGAAAATTGCCATTGAGATTTAGCCTCTATCCGCGCCAGCTCCAATTGTGATTGTGCTATGCGGGTAGCGGTTGCAAATTGAGTGATATACGGGCTTTTTTTTCAGTTTATCGAGTTCCTTATCTAAACTTGATAACACAGGCAGAGCGAATAAATTACCATTGACTCTAAATTGGGTGCCTGGCTTTCCCCACAACGACGACAATTGATACTGGCTAGCTTTTAAATCGTGCTCTGTATCTTCAACAGCTAGCTGCATCCGCACGATTTCAACTTCTGCCATACGCATTTCAATCGTTGAGCTTCTGCCGGCACTGACCCGTTCAGATATGGCTTTAAGCACTTCGTTCGCTTGAAGCGTTGCCATTTGATTCAACTTCAGACGCTCTTGCTTTACTAAGATTTGAGTAAATTGTTTTGCTGTACTCGCCGCTAAATCCATTGTGACAATGTGCTTATCAATATCTACCTGCTCCATCTCTGTTTGTGCATTGCCAACACGGCTATTAATTTGCTCTTGTTGCAACAACCAGGAATACGTCAGTGTGGTTTGCATGTTACTCAGCCCACTATGTTCACCGACGCCTAAACCATCTTCAAAAGTAAGCCCAATTTGTGCTGGCTCACCAATACCTGCTTGTTGTATTGCTCCTTTTTGCATATTTGTCTTATGCAAAAATACCGCTAACTCAGGGTGGTGACTTAACGTCATGCGAATAGCGTCTTCTAAATAAAGTGGCACTTTTATTTCTGTGTTGTCTTTTGCTGTCACAGAAAATGCTAAGGCCGAGATAAAAAAACCACACAAAAACCGATTGGCAATCGGTTTTTTATCTATGGTTGTTTCAACAATATTATTCATTCATAACCCTTATTTAATGGTTGAAATAGGTTTCGATTAGATGGTGGAGGCTATCAACAGTTGATAATGTGAATAATGTAGTCACGAGGAAGCATAACCCTGTAAATGCCAGTTTAGCTCCAGATACTTGCTCTCTTGGAGAAAGAAGGTTTTCTACCCGTAGGGTAATTTGGTCTTTACTAAAATGACTGACTTGAACTCCTTCACAGCTAACAGGTAACAGACGTTGTTTCTTAGCGACTGTAACTAAAGTTTGTGCCACATCAAGGTTGTCATGGTAGAGCGTGACGGCATCGTCTGCTTGTTGTTCTGTTAATAAAGTAAAATCTTGTTGTAAAGAGCGGCGGATAGGCTTCGGATAAAGTAGGCAGAAAAAAGCGTAAATACTTTTGAATAAGGGATCTCTTGCTCTAACATGTGCTAACTCGTGTTGGATAATAATATCAACAGCAGATTGTTCAAGCTGTTGTAGTAATCCTGATGTAAGGTAAACCTTTGGCTTGAATAAACCGATGGTAAAAGCCGCAGGCATGCTTAATGAGATTGAAAAAACAGTATCTTCATTTTGACCCGCGATAGGCTGAACATCTGAAAGTTTAAAAAGATTGTGTATTGCGATGGAATGACGGCGAACTTGAATAAAGGAAATGTTAATCAACACCGCCAATACGACTGCTGCAATGACCAAAGTTAATCCATGCCAGCTTGTTACTATAAATAGATCGATATGATGCCAATGTGCAACCTTTTCCATCCAAAGAATTAAGTATCCATTCCCTTGACGAGGGAACAATATTCCTACGCAAAATAGCGCAATCCACCAAGGAGAAGTAACCATCAACCACAAAATTCGTTTTCGAGCGATAAAATCAAATGCATCTAAGCTGCTTCTAATCAACGGGACAATAGCAGATATTAATAGTGTAACGATAACAAAAGCCGTTATTGCAACACTAATCAAATTTAATAAAATCGCCACGTTACCTTCGAGCATCTTATGCTTGCCTACTACGTAATTTTCGTTGTTCTTCTATAAGCTTTTCCAATTCATCAAATTGAGCGTCGTCAAGATTAGCTGAAGATGAAGCAAATGCAGCAATCAGGCTATGTTCACCATCTTCAATAAAGTCGGCTGTAACATCTGTTATTAATGTTGCGATAAGTGATTCTCTATCAACTTTGGCGGTATAAAAATGTGCATGCCCTTGCTTAGTTCTACTTAACAAATCCTTTTTAAACAGTCGATCTAACGTAGTTTGGATCGTATTTAACGAATTTCCGCGAGTAATCCCAACTACTGCATGTACACGCTTTGCATCTGCTTCTTTCTCAGACCATAGGAATTGAAGCACTAACTTTTCTAAGTCACCTAATTGCATCAAATTATTCTCTTAACTATTTATCAATAGTATGACAAACTAAAAACCTATCGGCAATCGGTTTTTTGATTTTTATGAAAACAGAGAAATTATGACCTGGATAATTACAAAATATCTCATTACAGCTGCAATCATTGTTGCGGCTTCAGAAATAGCAAAACGCAGCGATAAATTTGGCGCACTAGTCGTTGCTCTCCCAATTGTAACTATCATGGCAATGATTTGGATGTATGTCGAAAATGAATCAAATGAAAAAATAGCTAATCATGCTTGGTATACATTTTGGTACGTCATTCCTACGTTACCGATGTTTCTATTGTTTCCAGTGCTTCTAAACAAATATAGTTTCTGGAGTTCTTTGTTAATTGGCATAATGATATCGATGATTTTTTTTGTTGGGTTGACATGGTTTTTAAAAAACTTTGATATCGATCTAATCCCATAAAAATTAATAGTTACATGATTAAGTCATTAACTCATAGGCTCGTAAACTATATATATAATGCTTAGTATTAGCTCAATTTATGAACTTACGGGTGGGTCTTAACTCACAATTGGGCATAAATAGTTCACGCCTCTAGACATATTTCTGGACAAAAGTACGTTAAAACTAAAGTTCTAAATTCATTGATCACATTACAATTAGTATCGGTAATTTCGTTATAATATTGAAAGTTAATGGAAATAACTCTAACGAAGTGACTAAATCCTGTATTCCACCTCTTTAAAATATAGAATAGCCACAGCCATTTACTTTGACCATCAAATAGTATACTTTTAGCTTTATTTGATAATCAAACAATAATAATATGAAAACTATTGCTGAAAAATTTACCCACCAACACAATTTTACTTCTGTTAATGAGCAAAATGTAAAACGAACATGGTATGTACTTGTCATCACAGTCATCACCATGATCATCGAAGTTATAGCCGGTACTGTTTATGGTTCTATGGCCTTACTCGCTGACGGTTGGCACATGGGAACTCATGCCGCGGCCTTTTGCATCACACTATTCACCTATAGTTATGCAAGAAAGCATGCAAGTAGTAATAAGTTCTCTTTTGGTGTTGGTAAAGTGGGAGTTCTCGGCGGATATACCAGTGCAATAGCACTAGGTATTGTCGCAATTATAATGCTAGCAGAATCTATACATCGTCTGTTATCACCTATTGAGATCCAATTTAATCAATCCATTCTTGTTGCTATAATCGGACTTATCGTAAACATCGCCAGTATGTTTATACTTGGTCACGAACATCACGGTCATGACCACAGTGACCACCATAGTCATGAGCATGATCACCATGAAGAACACCATGAAGAACACCATGATCATCATAGTGATCACGATCATAATCTCAAGGCAGCTTACTTCCATGTGCTCGCTGACGCATTAACCTCTGTGTTAGCAATTTGTGCACTTTTGGTAGGAAAATTCCTTGGATGGTATTGGTTAGATCCAATAATGGGAGTTGTTGGTGCTGTGATTATTACCAAATGGGCCTTGGGTCTCATGAAACAGACAAGTCCAATTCTGTTAGATGAAAACATCGACAAAGAATACCAATTAGAAATAATTAACACGATTGATGATGAGCACACTAAAGTTACTGATATCCATATCTGGAAAATTAGCGCAGATCATTATTCAGCCTCAATAGCATTGTGTACAACAACAGGTGCCAATGTAGAAACATTTAAACACTCTTTGAGTAAGTTTGATAAGCTAAGTCACTTAACTATCGAAGTAAATTACTGCTAGGATCCTTTATGCATTCTTTGAATAACTTAATCATAGAGTTTTACGACAAACTGTCTTCTTGGGAGCAATCCGTCGTTAAAGATACAGGGTATTCACTAGCACAAGTGCATACTATAGAGGTGTTAGGTTCTCATGGGCCGATGAGAATGAAGGAGTTAGCTGATAGGCTTGGAATTACTACAGGTACGTTAACTGTTCAGGTAGAGAAACTGGTTAAATTTGGATTAATTACCCGTTCTCCTCACGAAGACGATAGGCGTTCAATACTTGTTGGATTAACAACTGAAGGGATTGAGCTTCATACGCACCATAATCGTATGCATATACAACTGACAGAAGACATTACTCGTAACTTAGATGAAAGCTCAATTGATGTGCTAACGAAGTGCTTTGAAAAAATGAACCGGGAATTCTAATTTAACAACCCCTTATTTTGTGATTAAATCATTTTAGTGTTGGACAGTCAAAATCTGTGTCCAACACTCTTTTTCTAAGGAATTAAAAAACGTTACTTTCAGATATCGCAATGACATCAGCGACATTAGCTATTTGAAAATATAACATCTTGTTAATCTCTGTATTCAAAGCATTGATAATATTAACACCACTTATTTCGCTCAAAATATAGTGGTTAATCTTTTTTGCCACAGGTTTATAAGTCAAATAGTGACTAGCTTAGTTTTATATATTTATAACTCTGAAATTAGATCGTAAAGCGTTTTGGGGCAATAACTGCTTAATGTGGTCACTCTAAACCGTACCTGGACACAAACTTGTTTCAGTGTCCGTTAAATTTACCCGACGAAATGAAGATGAAATGGTCTCAACTAAAAACATTAATCGCAGTAGAACGTCATCGAAAAGTGGGTAACAAAACCAGTATAGATACACATTTTTATGTCAGCAGTGCAGAACTTACATCAGAAGCCTTTGGCACGGCGACTGTGAGCTTCTATCAGTCGGATTATTCGGACGAGCAAGGCAAGCTGCAATTGGTGCAGGCCTATGCCAGCAAAGTCTACAGCGCCCAAGGGGCCACTGTCGATGGCGACACCTTTGTGCTGTACACCAGCGCCATGGACAGGGCGGCATCCTATGTGGCTGGCAGTCGCCACAAGGACAACTGCCATTGGTTCGTCAATGGTCAGGAGCTGGATGCGCAAAGCGGTCAGAGTGATAAGGGCGAAGCGCCAACCTTGGCAGCAAGGCTGAAAACCCTAGCTCGCTGCATGAGCATCAATAAGCACAAGGCCATGGCCAGTGAGTATCTTGCCGAACAAGCAAGCAGCCTAGGCCAGAGACAACAAAGCCCGCAGTGCGGGCTTTGTAATCACGTTAACTGACGGGCTTAATATTGTTAACTATGGGTGTCTCGCTAAATCTCAGGCGATAGCCGAAAATCAATTTGTCCAACGGAGAAAACAGCATCGCCCAATTCATTAATTTGTATCATATCAAATGGGGGTTCCTGAAAATACCAACCATCTTTAATAGTCACAAACCTACGAAATGTAAAACCTTCGGTAGGGACTGCTATATTTACACCATCCACAACATCAAATAGGACATTGTTTTTATTAGAAAAGCATTTTACCTCATGTGTTTCTTGTGCATTTTCTATAAATACTCTATCAAATTTTCCTGCAGCACCAGCCCCATAACGGGACAAATTAACTCTTTCGTTACCCAGATTGAAGTGTGATTCAACGATAAGTTCCCAATTAGCCTCTAACCAATCATCTTTTAGATCAGTATCTTCTGAATCTTGAAATACTATATCCCAGCTAGAAGTTAAAAACTTTTGATATCTAAGCATTAGAAATCCAATATCATTTTTATTGTTCATAAGGATTATCCTCGTCTGATTGACTCGTCTTTTAACAATTCTCTTTCTAGGGGATCTGGTTCTCGCTTAGAACCATCTTTATTTTTTGAGTTTTCCATTTTCTTGACATCGTTTTTAGGCATTACTCCGTCCTATAGTGGTCGCTGAATTTGATCACTTAGATAGAGGTGTAATCTGACTTTACTTCCATATTTTTGGAATTACTAAATGTATCTCAAATTATTCCTCTGTGCACTGAGTGATTAACCGAACGTAGCTCACAATGGGGCAAAAACAAGTTTGAGTTACAAACGTAATTTAACCTCTACAGTAGTCTTATAAAGTAGCAGCCGATATTTCTTAGCCACTACTGCTAGTGATGTAAAATAGTTATAAAATATCCGTCGGTTTGTGATTTAATTTACTTAGTTCTAAAATACACTCCAGTGGAGGTCGTTTGTAAAAGTGGACATTGAGACAATTATCAACCGACAAGTTTTTGATCACTTTTAATCATCTAGAGGTAATTTATCATGTAAAATTGTAAATCCAAGCAGATTAATACGGCCTGAATTTACAATTAAAATAACATTGACAGGGAATCAACCTTTATCAAAAATAAATTTTTTAATAAGTTATAACCGCTAAAAGCTATAAGAGAATTTTGTCCTTAAATCAGTAGCATCTTTTTGATTATTTTCATAATCCAATATTGAAAAATCAACTGATATACCGCAATTAGCTAGTTTACCATCAAATTGATATGCAAGATTAACCGTCCATTCATTTAAATCTTTTCCAACTATGGGATTGTCAAAAGATGTATAAAATAATTTACCTTTAATATTAGAGATAGTAGAACCTAACCCCAGTTGATACGAATTTGTGCCCGCTTCAAATGCAGCAACACCCGCAGTTTTAGTAGTTGCAGTAAACTGATAATAAGCTCCTTGACCTATGCCTCTAAAAACTCTATTTTCTCCTTCATTCCCTCCAGCTAATGTATAACCAGCGAAAAAATCTACTCCCCCTTGGCTGAAACCTACTTTAAAGCCCAAAAGATCATTATCAACTAGTTCATTTTTATCCCACTTAGTTTTGTAGTACTGCACCGCAATATAACTGTTAAAGTTAGTTGGCAATGTATATTCTACATCCGCATAAAGTGCTTGGACTTCATTTATTACATTTGCGTACTGTGAGTTAATTTTAACTTTTTTAGCTATCCGTTTATTAACTTGTGCGAAAAAGACGCCATCATTGCCTATTTTATAAAAGTCGCCAGGGGAACCAGAACCATTATAATCAAAATCAACAAATTCATTATCAACATAAAATGATTTATCTGTTCGAGTCTGATATTTAGTCACATAACCAATCGAAATATCAGTATCCTCAAAATGACTTGAAGATACCTGATACATTTCAAAAGACTCTTTTATCAATCTTGAACCTGAGTTAGCGATCAAGGGTGATGAAAAGTGTTGTCTACCTCCAGAAAACACCGTACCACCAAACTGATATTTCAAAAAAGCTTCTGATAATACAAGTCCTTGTGCGTTTATACTGCCAGCAGTTCTATCATCATCATCATTGATGTTACTAACGTATGATCCCTGTACTTCTCCTCCAAATTTAAACCCATTAAACTCTGATGTATTAAAAGTAACATTACCACCATTCACCCAAATCGAGCTATTCTCTGCATTTGAATCGTCAAAATCTTGTTCGAAATAGTACGATTTCGCTGTACCTCCAACATTACCATTGTGTATCCATTCAGAAAAACTTTCAATATCACCATTAGAGAATGCATTATTACTCATTGCTAATATCACCAAAAAATATTTATTATATTTAAACATATAAACCTTATTAACGTTAAGTTACAAACAAGAAACTATATTGAGTAAAATAAAAACCGAAGATAAACAAATAAATTACAAACCCAATCAATAATACAAATAAAAACATTTTTAACAGTGAGCTACTTCACAACAAAAAATATTAAACTCGCAAAAATAACAAATTAAATTAAGACATAGGTTTAAAACCAAAGTTAAAAACTTAGGTGAATGAAATATTAAAAAAAGCACTTAAAGGAAAGATTTAAAATAACAAAAAATATTAAATTAATATCAATAATGTTAATTCGATCAATATAAAATAAACTACAAACATTACAATAAAAATAGATAAACACATTTAAACAAAATATATTATCTCACAAAAACAACAGAGGAAGATTCATATCATGATTAAAAAAAATATTCTATTAGGACTTATAATTGCATTTTCAAGTCAATCATATGCCACAACAATAAATTCAGAAACGTTTAAAAACTTAGACTATAAGAGTGCTGTTACAACAGCACATACACTATACAAAAATAATGAAGGGATAATGATAAAAGTTTTACCCAATAGAATAGTTGCAACTTTCTCAGATGGTAAAAGTAGTTCTGTAGCAATACCAAAAGATCAATTCTTTCTTTCAATAGCTCCGTACATTAATAGCTCTCATCCATGTACTAATCATGTTTTAACAGGTTGTACCGGTGAGATAAAAAATCAAGTAATGAAAGTTGTCATGATTGATACTGATACAGGTGAAACATTAATAGACAAAAAAGTGACGACACAACGTGATGGATTTATAGACTTTTGGGTTCCAAAAGATAAAAACTTAGCATTCAATATTTATCATAAAGCAAAAGACGGAAGCGAAAGAGTGGCGAGAGAGGTACTGTCTACTTTCAATAACGATAGAACTTGCATTACTACTATGCAACTTATTGAAAGTTAATATTTGAATGCAAAATCAAAATAAGACTGGAGTTATTCCGGTCTTTTTTTTTATATAAAAAATGGAAATCCTTTTCCATAAAATATCATGCATTAACATGATCCGAGTCTTTGTGGTTTTCTTGGGAGCACCTACAAAGAAGCTCAAGATAATCCCTTATCTGGTTGATGAAACTTTTATTAGTTACGACCAGTGCACGTGGGTTATTTTCCAATGACCATCCGCTTGTTTAATTAACACAAGCGTTTCCATGGTCATTGAGTCAATACTTTTACCTTTATATTCACCTTGGGCGTGACTTATTGACGTTGAAATAGCAATGTCACCTGTAATCGTTATTTGGTGTTCTTTTGGCGTTATGGTTAACCCTTTTAAGTAGGCCATATCCGCAAGCATGTGATGATTGGCATAATCCGTAAGTGAACGTTCTACTTTTCCACCTTCATAAATTTGCACATTGGCTGCTAATGACTGCCTAACAATAGCCTCATTGCCCGTTTGTAATGCAGCATGAAATTGTTTGACGACATTACCCGCGGCGGAATCAACACCGATAAACGCTTTTTGTTCTATAGGGTGAGTTTCATCACCATGGGCGAAGCTCAATGAGCTTTGTCCTGCGGACATCAGTAATATCCCGGTGGTTATGAGTATTGTTAAAGGTCTATTTTTCATTTTTATCTCTCTGTTAATCTATAGTGATTATCCAAGGCTCATAGGACCTAGCACGCTCGAAAGTACCGCTGTTGTCGCTAATATCAGTACTGCTATTAATGCCTCTAATCCAATCGATTTTTGTAGTTTTTGTTTGGCGAGTGATGGGTTCGCAATCGTTAATTTCGGTACTAAAACCAATTTATGCCATGCTGCTATAAGCAAAATGATAGCCACCAAACAGAGCTTGATGGTGACCGCAATACCATAATCGGAACTGATTAATTCAGTGGGACTATCAAACAACATCCACACCATTCCCATGCCTGAAAGCAACACTAGAATGACAATCACTATGCCTAAACGACCAAATGTATCCATGACATTTTTTATGACGATGTTGTCATCGGTGCTGCATAATTTCCATAATGGATAAAAAGCGCCTATCCAACTGCCAATGATCAATACGTGTATCAATATTAAGCCTTGAGCAAGCAATCCCAGTTCAGTGCTATGGCCAATAAAAGTAAACGTGACAGCAATTAACAGACAGCTGAGAATCGCTAATACCGCAGAAAACGTTTTGATATAACGGTTCTTATGTAACAGTAAACCACTAGCCACTAGCATTAACCCAAAACCGATTAAGCGCCAAAGCACCGTTTGCCCTACCTGGGTTGGCCAAAGAAAAGCATGCATCTGCGCATCAAATATTCCCATCAAGCCACTTTCAGCAAAAGCCCCTACTTGAGCAAAATAATTGATACTGACGGCAATCAACCCCAAAACGGCACCTACGCCGGTATATTTTGCAACGCTAATACCAAGGTTCGGTTGACCCTTAATGAGATATTGCATCAATGTGCCGCCAATAACGGCGGCAACACTCAGATAGATAACCCATTTAGATATCAACACCGATATTTCAAATACGGTTAATATCATGTTTACTCATCCACTTATTGATGTGCAGTGTGCTCGCTAGTCTCATGCTCCATTGTCATAGGCGGTGCACTGCGAGTGTTCATGCCAGAGTCGTGAAGCATAAAGCTCATGTTGCCTTTCATCTTATGACCGTCGTCACCCATGATCATCCAGTTAACTGTGTAATTAGCTGCGCTTAATGCTGGTAGAGCGAATGAAAATGCTGCTTGGCTGGTCGCACTTGAAGGTAATGTTAGCGGTACGCTTTGCTGCTTCTCATCTTGCATTGTTAATTTGACCAAACGTACCGGAGCCGTAAAGGTCAGTTCAAGCGTTGTTGGGGCTTGACTTAGCATGGCACCGTTAGCGGGCATAGAACTGCCCAGTCCGACATGAGCAAATGCTGAAGCACTCAGGAATAGACTTGTTACGACTAAAACGTTGTTAAATAATTTCATGATATTTCCTTTTATATTGTTTTTAACGATCGAAAAACGGTTTACATAAATGATTAATATTGGCTTAGCTAACATCTTGGCGCCAAGCTTATAACTCAGTGTACGAACGAGGTCTTAGAACCAAGCTCTAAAACCAATAACAAACTGGGTTTCTTGTGTATCTTCCCCTTCACTTCGGGCGTAATCGGCGGTATTACCGAGTTTCTGACGCCAATCCACACCGATATAGGGTGCGAACTCTCGAACAATCTCGTATCTCAATCGCAGCCCTGCACTGACGTCAGATAAGCCTGAGCCTATTCCAAGTTCAGCATCGTCCTTACCAAATAAATTTACTTCTACTTCAGGTGTGAGTATCAATTTTTGAGTGATTAACAGTTCATATTCCGCACTCAAACGCATGGCCGTACGGCCTTGTTCACCGATGAATAAGGCAGCGTCAATATCAAAGAAATATGGCGCTAACCCTTGAACCCCAATCACAGCCCAATTACGGTTCGGCGTCGGTTTGATATCGGTTTTAATACCGAATTGTACATCCCAGTATGGTGCGATGGGCTTACTGTAAAGAGCCTGAATTTCAAGGTCTTGCTTATCACTATTTGAATATTCACCTTCGGTTTTAAGCCACAGCTTATTCAAATCGTAACCTAACCATGCTTGTGCACTAAACTGGGTAGGATCTTGCGGATCCACGCCTTTTTCAAATTGATCCAGCATGACTTTTGTTAATAGAGGATCATCATTACCGCCGGCAAACACAGCTGAGCTAGCCAATGAGGCGCTCAGACTCAACAGTCCCAATGCCACTAAATTCGTTTTATTCATCTGTATTCCCCTTATTTCACCACGACTTTTCTGAACATGCCTGGCATGTGGAATAACAAGTGGCAATGATATGCCCATTGCCCTTTTGCATCGGCGGTGACTAAGTAACTGATCTTAGAACCCGGCTGAACTAATACCGTGTGCTTACGGGGAATAAAATCAGGGTCGCCTGTCTCTAACTCACTCCACATACCATGCAAATGCATAGGGTGAGTCATCATCGTGTCGTTCACTAAGGTGATCCGCAGTCTTTCTCCGTATTCAAACTCTAATGGCGCGGCGTCCATAAATTTCACCCCATTCACAGACCACATATATCGGTTCATATTGCCGGTTAAATGCAGTTGAATTTCGCGGCTAGGTTGGCGCGTGTCGTAGGTAGGATGTAAGCCTTTAATATCGCCATAAGTTAATACTTTGCGATTAAATTGTTGTTGATGGTCACGCAATCCAATCCCGGGATCGTGTAAACCACTTTTTGGCGCATCTGCACGCATATCCACTTGTGGGCCGAACTCGGTGTCAATGTGTTTAATTTCATTGTTACTGCCAAAGCCTGCAAGCCCTAGTCCTGAGACTGTCGCTTTCGCAGCGTCCATGGCCATTTTGCTGTGATCCATGCCTGACATATCACCGCCACCCATAGCCATCTTGCTGTGATCCATGCCTGACATATCACCGCTGCCCATAGCCATCTTGCTATGATCCATGCCTGACATATCACCGCCGTCCATAGCCATCTTGCTGTGATCCATGCCTGACATATCACCGCCACCCATAGCCATCTTGCTGTGATCCATGCCTGACATATCACCAGCACCCATGTCCATTTTGCTATGATCCATACCGCTCATATCCATATCACTCATATCCATGCCCATATCACTGTGGCCAAGGACTGGCCTTGGATCCATTGGGGGAATAGGAGCATGTAAACTGGCATCTGAGGTAAGGTTACCTACCGTAAAGCCGGTGCGGTCAATACTTTGAGCGAAAATACAATAGGCATTATCAACCTCTGGCTCAATAACCACATCATAGGTTTCAGCAACACCGATTCGAAATTCATCCACAGATACCGGTTGAATGTTCTGACCATCACTGGCGACAACACTCATTTTGAGACCCGGTATACGCACATCAAATATGGTCATAGCAGAACTATTTATAAAGCGTAAGCGCACCTTCTCACCTTGTTCAAACAACCCTTGCCAGCCCTGTTGCGGAGGATTGCCATTCATTAAATAGGTGTAAGTTGAACCCGTAACATCAGATATGTCTCTGTCACTCATGCGCGCGTTATTCCACATCGAACGAGCGTTCCACGTATTGGCTAAGCCATTTTTATTCACGTCAGAGAAAAAATCCATTACCGTACGCTCACGGTAATTATAGTAATCGGCTTGTTTCTTTAATTTGGCATAAATGTTTTCAGGGGCTTCGTCAGACCAATCAGACAGCATGATCACATAGTCACGGTCATATATAACCGGATCGGGGGTCGCTGGATCAATCACAATAGCGCCGAATAAACCGGTTTGTTCTTGATAGCCTGAATGACTGTGATACCAATATGTGCCACTTTGCTGGACGGTAAATTGATACTCAAATGTTTCACCGGGTTTAATGCCATCAAAGCTAAAGCCAGGCACACCGTCCATTTCGGTGGGTAAAATAATACCGTGCCAGTGAATAGAGCTATCATGGTCGAGATTATTTTTTACTCTTAAGGTGACTGTTTCACCTTCTTTCCAACGTAATAACGGCGCGGGCAGTAATTGGTTTACCACAGTAGCTCGAGCAGATTTCCCGGTAAAATTAACCATTTTATAGTCAATTGATAAGTCAAACACTTTGCCAGAGAGCTGGCTCAACGATTGGCTTAACGCATTGGCAAAGGCATTTTTAGGGAAAGGGATCGACATCAATGCCAACATGGCGGATGCACCAAACACAAACCGGCGTCGGCTGTTGTTGAGTTCACTGTTTGTCGTTTGAATCATGGGTTTTATCATGTATTGAGATTTCATTGCACAGACTCCTCAAGCGAGTTCACTTGGGCGTATACCTGGCTACTGCCATCATTTTTCAACAGTAAGACTTGGTATGCCATAAATTTATCTTGGTACTCCATACCAGGGCTGCCCACAGGCATAGCGGGTACGGTTAGGCCGATAGCATCTTTAGGGGGGGGGAGGCTAAAAAACGACTAATGAATTTTGCAGGGATATGCCCTTCAAACACATAACCTTGAGATGACACAGCGGTATGGCAAGATTGCATTGAAGCAGGAATACCCTTTGACTGTTTAAACTCATAAAGGTTGTTAATATTGTGGGCATCAACATTAAATCCACGCTCACTAATATGCGTAAGCCATTTCTCACAACAGCCACAATTGGCATCTTTATAAACAGTGAGTAATGGCGCCGTAGTGCCGGGCTCCGCTGCATGGGCAGGTAACATCCCTCCCATAATTTGCAGAATAAAAATAGTACCTATGACACGAAAAAAACGAATAGAATTGCGATATAGAGCAGACATAATATTGCCTCCAAATCAAATTTCGTCACATTAAACAACGCGGTTTAATGTCAGTTTATTAACCGGAAAAAGTTAAAAAATTGAAACTACATGATTGGCTAGGACAGTTAGCAAAAAAAAGGCGTAACTGTGTGCCTATGTTAGGCAAATATTGGAGGACGGTATAAAGATGAAAAATACTGGGGCATTAGTGCTGAGGTAAACATTGTTGCAGAATTAACTAAGCTGACTTCTGATTTAAGCGTTGGCATGGCCATCGTTAAAGCGATGGATAAACATGAGCCGACAGGACAATGGCACGCTTGGGCGCAGCAATTATCATCCGCACCATCGTTCATATCCATGTTCATTTGCATACTAGCGTCATGACATGCTTTGCCATTTTCAGCAGGCATATTTGAAGTCGTCATTGAACTCATTGGCATAGTACCAGGCATAATCACAGACGCAAAAGTTTGACCGACAAACGTCAGTAAAACAAACATCATGATTAAATGGACTCTACGCAAAATATATCTCCAATGATTATAGAATAATATTAGTGAAAAATACTGCATTTAGCAATGAAAATTCATTTGAAAAACATAATTAAATGAAAATAAAAATCAATCTAATATAAAAATAACGATGCAGATACTTTTATCTGCATCATTTTTTAATCAACTCAACACTATCGTTCCTCATGTCTCAATTGAGCACGACGCCATAAAAAGAACACAACAGGAACAATTAATAGTGTCAGTATGATTGCACTGACCATTCCGCCGACCATTGGCGCAGCAATTCGACTCATCACCTCGGAACCTGTTCCAGTACCATAAAGTATAGGTAATAATCCAGCAATGATTGCTGCTGCGGTCATCATTACAGGACGTACACGCATACCTGCACCTTGAATAACGGATTGAATCAACTTTAGTTCATCAAATTTTTCTAGCTGCTGTGAACTATGATCAATCGCTTCTCTATAGGCTTGGTTTAAATAGACAAGCATAATGACGCCAATTTCGACAGCGACACCCGCCAATGCTATAAAACCTACCCCTACAGCAACTGAAAAATTAAAACCTTGTATATACATTAACCAAATACTGCCCACCATTGCAAAAGGCAATGTTCCCACAATAATTCCTACTTCAACAGCATTGCGGAAATTCATGAACAATAAAATAACGATAATAAACAAAGTCAATGGTACTACGTAAGTAAGCTTCGCTTTTGCTCTTTCCATATACTCATATTGACCTGCCCAGGTAATAGAGTAACCGGCAGGTAATACCAATTTATCACTAACAACTTTTTGGGCTATTTCAACATAACTACCGATATCGACATCTTCAATATCGATATAAGCCCAACCATTAAGACGAGCATTTTCACTTTTAATACCTGGTGGTCCATTTTCGATAACGATATCCGCTACATCCCCTAAAGAAATCCTCAAACCTTGCGGAGTGACGATAGGCAATAAAGCTAATGCTTCAGGAGAATTTCGATAATCCTGAGGATAGCGTAAATTAATTGGATATCGTTCTAAGCCTTCAACTGTTTGTGAAATATTCATACCACCGATCGCTGTAGCCACAACTTGTTGAACATCCGCTATATTTAAACCATACCGAGCAGCATTCTCCCTCTGGATATCAACTTTAATATAACGTCCACCTGCAACCCTCTCAGCGTATACTGACGCAGTCCCTTTAACATCTTTAAGGATTTCCTCTAATTGTTTACCAATTTTCTCAATTTCCTTGAGGCTAGGACCTGCAATTTTAATCCCTACAGGCGTTTTAATCCCTGTCGCCAACATGTCAATTCGGGTTTTAATTGGCATTACCCATGCGTTCGTCACACCGGGTAACTTTACTAATGAGTCTAATTCTTGTTTTAAACTCTCAGTCGTCAGTCCTTCTCTCCACTCACTTTTGGGCTTAAGCTGAATAAACGTTTCCACCATTGTTAGAGGTGCAGGATCCGTTGCAGAGTCTGCTCGGCCAACCTTGCCAAATACGGTTTTAACCTCGGGTACTGTGTAAATTAACTTATCCATTTGTTGCACTAATTGGCGAGCTTTACCAATAGAAATACCAGGGTAAGTGGTCGGCATATACATTAGATCGCCTTCATCTAATGGAGGCATAAACTCACTACCAATTTTATTTAACGGCCACACACCAATTGCCAACACAAATAACGCAAATAGGAGGGTTATTTTCGGGAAAGCCAATACTTTTTTCAACACTGGCATATATACAGCAGTTAACAATCGATTAACGGGGTTTTTGTGTTCAGGAAGCACTTTTCCCCGAATAAAGTATCCCATTAGCACTGGCACTAAGGTAATAGCTAACGCTGCCGATGCAGCCATTGCGTAAGTTTTAGTAAACGCAAGCGGTGAAAACATCCTTCCCTCCTGTGCTTCGAGGGTAAATACCGGTAAAAAACTAACAGTAATAATAAGTAAACTAAAAAACAATGCCGGGCCAACTTCGCTGGCAGACCGCGCTACAACCTGCCAACGGTTTTCTGCCGTCAATGGCGTTCGTTCCATATGTTTATGCATATTTTCAATCATTACAATGGCGCCATCGACCATAGCACCAATTGCAATAGCAATACCACCTAAAGACATGATATTGGCATTTAACCCCTGCAAGTGCATAATAATAAATGCTGTTAAAATACCAACTGGTAAGCTAACAATCGCAACAAGTGATGATCTTACATGCGCCAAAAATACCATACAGACTAAAGCTACGACTAAAAACTCCTCTAGTAGTTTAAACCCTAAGTTTGATACGGCTCTCTCAATTAAACCGCTGCGATCGTAAACGGTCACAACTTCCACCCCCTCTGGAAGGCCTTTTTTCAGTGTCTCTAATTTAGCTTTCACACCATCAATAGTCTTTTGGGCATTTTCACCAAATCGCATCACAATAATGCCACCGACAGTCTCACCTTCACCATTTAGATCAACGACGCCTCGTCGCATTTGCGGTCCGGTCCCTATATCCGCAACATCTTTTAGCAGTAATGGTGTGCCATTATTGTTCACGCCTAAAGGAATATTGCCGATGTCCTCTTTATTCTCAAGATATCCTGTGGCACGAACCATATATTCAGCTTCAGCGATTTCGACTACAGAGGCACCAATTTCTTGATTACCACGGTTAATCGCCATTTGAATAGCGGCTAAAGGTATACCAAATGCACGCAACTTATCTGGGTCAACCTTAATCTGATACTGTTTGACCATCCCACCTAGAGCACTCACTTCAGAAACACCAGGGACTGTTTGTAATTCATACTTTAAAAACCAGTCCTGTAAGCTGCGTAACTCACTAATATCGTGTTTACCGGTTCTATCAACTAGTGCATATAAATATACCCAGCCCACACCAGTTGCGTCAGGTCCTAATTGAGGCTTTGCATTATCAGGTAACGTTGAAACAACTTGGCTAAGATATTCCAACACACGACTACGAGCCCAATATAAATCGGTTTCTTCATCGAAGATGACATAGACATATGAATCACCAAAAAAAGAGAATCCCCTTACCGTTACTGCACCAGGTACAGACAGCATAGCCGTAGTTAAAGGGTAAGTGACTTGATCTTCAACTACTTGTGGGGCTTGACCTGGATAACTTGTTTTAATAATTACCTGAACATCAGATAAATCAGGCAAAGCATCAATAGGGGTATTTTTAAGTGAAAATAAACCCGCGCCGACGAGAATGGCACTGGCGAGCAAAACAAAAAATCTGTTTGCTACAGACCATCGTATTATTGATTCAATCATGGTTATTCTCCCATCTCCATTCCTGAATGATCTGTTTGATGTGTTGTATTAGATACATCATCAGTATCTTTGGGATAGTGTATATTTACCACTTTGACCAAGCCGTCTGATGTTTTTTCTAATTCAATATGAAGCACAGCACCAACGGTAAATACAGAGAAATCCACACTGTCATCAACAGTAAAGTCCATGGTCATTTGTGGCCATTCCCATTCATTGACAGCTTGATGGTCCACATTAATCATTCGATGTGCAGCCATTAAACCATTTACTTTTGCCTCTACCCAGGCGGTTTCAGATGTGATGGCTTGAATATTTTCTTGCTCATCTTCTGGTGCTGTCATACGTTTAAGATCAGAAGTTTTATTTGATTCAGAATCCAATAAAAATTGTGCAGACGAGACTACAATATCTCCCTCGTACAGTCCTGACTCTATTTGAATGCTGTCATCATCTAATCGCCCTAACGTTACCGCTACAGATTTATATTTACCTTCACCGAGGGCAAGTACAACTCGATCAGAGTTTCCTGTTCTAATAACAGCCTCCCTTGGTAACAGTAATACGTCCTCTTCACTTCGTGTTTTTATCGACACTTGAGCAAACATATTTGGCTTTAATGCCGCATTGGTATTATCGAAACGCAATCTCACTTTTAGCGTTCTTGTTTTACTGTCTAATGTCGGGTAGACATAATCGACTTTTCCTTGCCAAAATTGGCCTGGCAGGTAATCTAATTTCATTTCAACAGTTTGCCCAACTTTAACCATGTTTGCTTGACGTTCAAAAACTTCAGCTTCAACCCATACTTGTGATAATGAGCCAACTGAAAACATTGTCATACCCGGTTTAACAAACGATCCCTCCCTTATATTCAAATTATCAATAACACCACTTTGAGGGGCATAAAATGTAATATTTTGTTTGACCGTTCTATTCTTACGTAGCGCTTTAATCTCCGCGTTTGGTATTAATAGCGCTTTCAATCGTTCTTCAGATGCAGTAATCAAACGCTGATCTTTTCGATTTAAAGCTAATAACATTTCCTCTTGTGCATTAACTAAAGCTGGAGAGTAAATTGAATATATTGGTTGCCCTTTAACGACCGGATCACCAGAAGCTTTGACATAAAGTTCTTCAATCCATCCTTCTACTCTAGGATTAATATGAATAAGTTGATCTTGATCGTATTGAACGTATCCTACTGTTTTAATGCTAGTTTCCAGTGTCCCAAGCGTTGCTACGGATGTGCGCATACCAAGTTTATTAATCACAGCAGGTGATATTTTAATGGCACCAGGTCCAAAATCTGTCGAATCGGTGCCATCTTCGTATACAGGTATAAGATCCATACCCATTGGTGATTTCCCAGGTTTATCACTACGATAATTAGGATTCATAGGTGCGACCCAATATGAAGGCTTAGCTTTTGCACTGTCCTCTGAAGTTATCTGATTCTGCGGTGTATATAGGATTGATGCACTAATACCAGTAAGAATACCGATAACTAATATGCTGATCATTTTCAAATTGCTGTTCATTTTACTTCTCCATCAACATAAGATTTATGTGAGATGCTAACTGGGCCCACTTTAGGGGTAAAAAAATAGTTCAATTGAACTTTAACTTTCTGTAAATCAACGTTAATGGCCAAAGCATCTAATTGAGTATTTAATTGAGCAATGAGGGAACGTACGACTTCAGCGAAATCACCCTTATCATTTGTGTAAGCCGTTAGCGACGCATCAGCTTGATCTTGCATTTGAGGTAATAAAAAATCGTTATAGAGTGTCTGACGTTGTTCCAATTTAAGAAGTTGCGCTTTCGCAGTACCGTATGACGCCATCATGTTTCGAAGCAGTAACCACTTTTCCGTTTTAATTGATTCCGATTGATAAATAGCGGCTTGAACTTGCTTGTCTTGTTTTGACGAAGTAAATATTGGTAAATCAAAACTCACACCAATTGATAGCAAATCATCGCGAGAATTACCCATAGGATCATTGCCTCGATAACTGTATCCAGCATTTACACCCCATTCTGGCTTATACAATTGCTTTTTTAACTCGACACCTTTTCGGCTTGACTCAATTCTTTGCTCCAATGCTGAAATGAGTGGATGAACAGAGAACGCTTCATACAGAGACTGTTGGTAATGTTGGCTTTTTTCCTCATCGAAATAAAGATTAGGATTCGTTAGTTTAATTTGAGGAAGTATATTAGGGACGGTGAACGTCGAAAATAACAGCTCATAATCTTGTTCATGACCTATTCGATATTCATCAACAAATGCCTTACCAACCCATTCAGATAATTTCTGTTTAAACATATCTTCTTGCTGGGCCAAAACGGTCAGCTTATCTTCAAGACGGGTCACCTCTAACTGAGCACGAATAATATCCTGCTGATTAGATTTAACTAAAGCAGATGAATACCCTGCTTTAACAACATCTGATAGTTGTTCAAATAAGTTCCGATTGCGCTCAATCAGTGCAATGCTCTCTTGCGCTTTATATACATCAAACCAAATTTGAGCTGTGGTGACACTTAACTTTGCTCGTCTATCTTGTCTTAAGAAAGGATATTGCTCAGCCGTTAACTCAAGTTGTTGTTGGCGTAAACTTAAGCTATCCCCACGGGGAAACATTTGAGTGACACCAATTTTCATTTGAGTCATTGCTTCTTGTCCAAAATCAAAAGTGTTTATGGACAAATTAGCTAAACCAACACTGATTTTTGGATCTGGTAAAGTTCCTGCCGCGATACTCTCTGATTGAATAGCATCTTGTTGAAATTGATTACTGACTAACCAGGGATCGTTTGATTGAGAGAGATAAACTGCTTCTTCCAGTGATAATGTCTGTACTGGTTCTGCCGCATATACCGCAGCGCTAATACCAATAAAGGACATCACTACTATTAGAATATATTGAGTGTAAATTTCACCCAATTTCTTGTAAATTAAAGACATAAAGCCTCCAAATTAATCACCAATTCTCGAATTGAATTCGAACAAAGGTAATATCTTGTTAATTTATTTTAAAAAAGATAAATGAACAGGAAGACGATCAAAAATTGATCAAGCCTTTCCTATCTAACAAGACAATATTGGAGGACGATATAAAGAAGAGTTATATTGCGGAGTCGTATTTTGAGTCAAACCAGATATAAAACTACTCAAACTTGAGATGGTTATTGATTGGACAATTTTCATTTCAAGGGCAATTGAAAAACAAGTACCTATCGGACAATCACATTGATTATCACAACAATCAGGAATGTCAGCGGTAGATGTTTTAACGGCATCAGCATCTGATGTTAATTGGTGATGGCAAGCGTTAGTCGCAGCGGTATTCACTGGATTTGATTTACTTAACATTGAATTCATATCAGAGGGGCATGGCAAAATCACAGACGCAAAAGCTTGACTGACAAATGTCATCAAGATAAGCATCACTGTGATAATTCGCATACGACTCAAGATAAAACTCCAATATAATTAGTGCTATTAATGTTAACTCAACTTGACTAAATCATCCTAGTTAACTGTAGTGTTTTTTTACTTTTAACTACTGATACTTGACATAGATCACACTTCGAAAGCTCTTACTAAAAGATAGTCAGTATCGATAAAAATTAACATCTAATTGTCTTAACTTATCTTGGATCCTGGTGGGGGTTTGTGGCAACTATGTGGTTGATGATTTGCATTATCTTTGATGTTTTGATCCACAAATTGGTAGTAACTTTCCTTCACATGAGTCCACCAATCGTTATGAATATTAGCACCATGCTTTCTGATAACCGCTTCAATACCTTCTAAATTGATATGGCTGGCATCATAGGTTAGATAAATAGTCCCGATTTGTCATTATAAATCACTTCTTCTATGCCAAACAGTTTGTCTATCTCAGTCTTTAATGCTTCTAAATTTTGATTATCTACTCCAGTTAATCTTAGGTTTCTGACAACTAAAGTGGCTTCTTTAACGCCCGGTCTATGTTCAAAATCACTCATAATGTCTCTCTTAATCATTAACTCATCATTTTTCTGATGATTTAGGTAAAAAGTAATTAACAAAAAATGGCCAATTTTCTAACCTAGACAGTAAACAGCTTAGGTTAGAATCAAGATATTGATTGCAAAGTTCAAAAAGGCTCATTTTAATACTGCTATTATCTTCATCATTGATACCAACATATTGAAAAATACGCATGGATATCTAGTGTTTACTCAACAATCAATACACCTTTATACATTTGCATCTGACAATGAAATGGATACTCACCCTTTTCCAGAGCCGGTAATGATATCGTCGTGGGCTTATCCAGCGCTAAATCCTGGCTAATCTCCAAGTCGGGTAGCAGGACTGTGGCTGAACATCCGGATTTATCTTGGCGTAAAAAAAGTTATCTCTGTTGGTGTATTAGCCGAAATTTTAATTCGTGCAGGCGTATACACACCGTCTTTAACCAGTATCAATGTACTAGCGTCAACACTAGAATCCTTTGTCGGTTTATATAGCCAAAACCACCAAATGATAAAACCGATTAATGCGATACACAGTAAATTAATTAACATATTGAAGCTCCTAGTGTTCTTTGGCTTTAAACAAACGTAAACGGTTAGCGTTACTCACTACGGTAAGTGATGAAAAGGCCATCGCAGCCCCGGCAATCACTGGATTTAGCAAAATACCAAAAACAGGGAAAAGCACACCTGCTGCTAAGGGAATACCCGCGACGTTGTAAATAAACGCGCCAAACAAGTTTTGTTTAATGTTGCGCAGCGTTGCTTTACTAATGGCTATCGCATCGGCTAAGCCATGAAGTGATCCGCGCATTAAGGTAATATCAGCGCTTTCTATCGCCACATCAGTGCCTGTTCCAATAGCAAAGCCAACATCGGCTAACGCTAATGCGGGGGCGTCATTAATCCCATCGCCGGTCATACCAACCACTTCATTTTGTTGCTGAAGTTCAGCCACTTTATTGGCTTTATCTTCTGGCATGACTTCTGCGAAAAAATCATCAATACCGACTTTTTTAGCCACTGCGGCGGCGGTCGCTTTATTGTCCCCGGTTAACATTATCACTTTGATGCCACTGCGTTTCAGTCTCGCAATCGCTTCGATTGAATCAGGCTTTATCGGATCTGATACCGCAATAATGGCCAGTAATTGCCCTGCAAGCGCTAAATACATTGGTGTTTTAGCATTTTCAGCTAACACTTGGGCCTTAGCTTCATTGAATCCAATATCAATATTTTTGTCTTGCATTAATTTTAGATTACCAAATAATAATATCTGGCCATCCACTTCAGCTTCTACACCTTTACCTGAAATGGCATTGAAGTGCTCAGTGTTAATGGCTTCAATACCTCTATCATTCGCACTTTCAACAATCGCTTGCGCGAGTGGATGTTCGGAGTGACTTTCAATTCCAGCAGACAAGGCAAGTACCTGCTCTTCACTGTCTGTATTAACCAAAATAATATCGGTAACTTGCGGTTTACCTTCGGTAATGGTGCCGGTTTTATCCAATACCATGGCGGTTATTTTAGACGCGGTTTGCAATGCTTCACCGTTCCGAATAAGCACTCCCGATTCAGCCGCCTTACCAACGCCGACCATCACTGACATTGGCGTTGCGAGTCCTAACGCACAAGGACAAGCAATAATTAATACTGTTGTTGCAGACACGATGGCAAATACACTCGACGGCTCAGGGCCAAAGTTAAACCACACCATGGCACTGACTGTAGCGATGATCATAATGGCGGGCACAAAGTAAGCGGCTATAACATCAGCTAAACGTCCAATCGGCGGCTTAGAGTTTTGCGCCCGTTTGACCATACTAATAATGCGCGCCAGTGCAGTATCTTTACCTACACGAGTGGCTTTAAATATGATCGAGCCTGATTTATTCAAGGTGCCAGTGACCACATCGTCACCGATCACTTTTTCAACAGGCATTGGCTCACCAGTCAACATTGATTCATCAATGGTGCTGTTACCTTCAATAACCACCCCATCAACTGGGATTTTTTTCGCCAGGGCGAACTTTAACGTGATCATTAAGTAATACATGAGCAATATCGATGTCGAGGTCTTTTCCATCACGGATAACCCGAGCAGTTTTAGCTTGCAAACCAATGAGACGCTTAATCGCTTCAGAGGTTTTACCGCGCGCGCTTTAACTTCTAGTGCTAAACCAAGATTAATTAAACCAATAATCATTGCGGTCGCTTCAAAGTAAACATGCCTTGCCATCTCGGGAAATAATTGTGGAAATGCAACTATCAACATAGAGTAAACCCAAGCAGTACCGGTACCTAAGGCAATGAGGGTATCCATATTGGCGTTATGGTTTAAAAATGATTTCCATGCACCGATATAAAAATGCCTACCTGATATCAGCATAATCGCAAGAGTCACCACACCAACCAGTCCCCACACCACTTGTTCTAATAGGGTTGATACCGTCATTTCGCCAATAAACAGTCCATAAATCATCAACGGAATACCGACGGACAGAGCGATAATGGTATGGCGTAATAAACTTTTATAATGTTGCAAATCAGCCTGTTCTTTCTCGTTCATGACATCTTCTGCCGACTCCGCCTTTATTTGAGAGGCATTGTAACCAGCGCTTTCGACCGCTTTTATAATCAACTCGGCAGATGCTTTACCGTTAACCAGTACCGTTCTGTCCGCAAAATTCATCTCGGCCGAATCAACGCCTTCTACGCTGTTAATCGCTTTTTCAATTTTGCCAACACAACTCGCGCAGCCTGCGCCGAGGATATTGAGTTGCATAAGTGAGTTTTTTGTTTGATTCATTACTTAACCTCCGTTGACGCTAATATAATGTGGTCAAGCTGAGTAACTGTTGTTGTCTGAGTATCAGCTTGATGCGTACTTTCAATCAAATGACAAACCATATTTCCTGTAGGCAAGTTATCTGGCATAGTTGACCATTGTTCAACTGCCTGAAAAAGTCTTGCTCTTAATTTCATTGTTTTATTAAATTGTTCTTCCGTTTCATCTAACTTTTGTTTTACTAATTCACGTACAAGGTGGCACGCACTTTCACCATGGTCAGTGTTAGAAAAAATCAACTTAATGTCTTCAACCGAAAAATCAAGCTGACGAGAACTTATGATAAATTGCATACGGCTCAAATCTTTCTCGCCATAATATTTATATCCATTATCAGGTGACTTACAGGGAGAGAGTAGACCTATACGAGTATAAAATCTAACAGTGTCACTGGTTACATTGAGTTTTTTAGCTAATTGATTAACCTTCATAAAACCTCTGAAAACACTAAATTTATTTTCAGACACCAATTTGCGGTTCGATGACTCGTCCACTTTTTAGTAGTCTATTTATAAATTGAGGGTGCAGATTAATAGCACCCTCACAGTGGTGCTAATGACTCATCATTTTTCTATGTTGCTTCATGATAATAGCCATCAATTCTTCGTGATTTACTAAGGTGACAGTTTCATTACTCATACTTGCACTATTAAGAGTTATGACTGGAGATGAAATGAAGCTTTTTGCATTTTTCGCAGATAAAATATCCTTTGTACTAACCTGAATATCTTCATCATTTGTTAAATTTAAACTCCAATATAATGAGTCTGACTTAACAAAGTTTGTATCATCTGCTCCCGCAGTGAATACTTCAAAAAAACGTAATTCGACTAAATGCTGTCCTTGTTTGATATCAATTGTGCTCGACCGATCAGTTGGCTGCCCATCAATGGATGTAAATACTAAATAGTCCGGCAATGAAATAGTGGCGGCCATAGACATAGAACTGACAGCAGATAAAAGTGTAATTGCGATAAATTTTTTCATGAGAAACTCCAGATGCTTTATGATGCTCATAAGTAAACGAGCAACGAAAATCTTTATAAATTAATATAGGTGGTTAATTAAAATAAAGAATTAAGCAATTGGAGGGGGATTTTGACTTCCAAGCGAAGCCGGAGTTGATATCCATAAAGTCGAGTTAACTTTAGAACTTGTGAATAGATCATTAACTAAATTTGAATCTGATAACAAAACAAATGCATTAGCGACTGCATGGCAATGGCTAATACAGTGGCTTGAATCTTCGGGACAACAGTTATCGGTATCATCACAATCATTGTCCATCATAACTGAATGTGACATAGAGCTAGTTTGCATACTTGATTCGGACATTTCGCTAGACATAGCATTATTTGGCATTAATAACTGTGTTATTAATGCCAATATAACTGCTAAATTTAACAAAATCTTAGTCATGCAATTGTACCCAGTTGAATTATGTTATTAACCTTAGCAAATTTTAGAATCTAATTCCATGACATAAGTCACAATCCTAGGTCTATTAAAAGAGTCAACTTACTATCTATTTCCAGTAATAAATTATGCGTTCTCTGAATGATTTAATTTCATAACATGGTTACCCCCCCTAACCCCACGTCTTTGAATACTGTATTTTGTCTAAAACCGTACATACCCCAAAATACGAAAAGCATTCTAAAAAACTCACAGTCAAGATTTTTTGAACAATAGAACACGTTGTATGCAACAACCAATAATAACTTTATGTATTTGATTAGCAAATACTTAAATTGAAAATTTTTACTATTAATATTACATTTTGAACTTTTAAAACATAGACAATTTGTAGTTGAATGAAAATATTACGTTTTTCATTCATTAACAGCACTGGCTTAATTTTATACATTGTTCTGAGTCACATTTATCTCCAACAAACCACCAGGAATACCTCTTAATGGGTATTATTAGATTAATTTCATATACTCAGGGCGGCTTTATGACGATTTGTAGAACAATGTTGTTATCCTCGATTTTTTTACTTAGCGCATGCGGGAGTGATTCAAATACTACTGTGACGGTAGCAGAACAAGTATTACCTCAGGGGCAATTCTCTTTAGCTATTTCTGATTCACCTATGGTTGGAGTTTCTCATGTTGGTATGGTCATGGGGGAACTGGTCATGACTGATGCTGAGGGCGTAATCCATAGACATGATTTACAGGATATGACGTTTAATCTACTCGACTTTCAGGGGATGGACAGCCATCTTGTAGTCGATAATATAGACTTACCTCTGGGTCAGTACCATGATGCCTATGTCACCATCCAACAGGGCGATGGCAATGACGGCTGCTATGTTGAAGATGGCCAGGGTCGACACGGTTTGTATGTAGCCGATGGACAACTTCCAGTTTCAGATTTTGAAATAGTAGCTGGCCAGCATATTTCCATCACTATGGAAATTGACTTGTATCGTGGCCTGTCATATCAACAAGGTGAATACCATTTAGGTCATCAAGCGATGTGGTCCGTTGATAATCGCTATATGGGCCACTTGCTGGGTGAAGTAGATCCTCAATGGATTGCCGATTGCGAGACAACTTATTCAGACCGGACTCCGATCGGGGGGACAATTTAGTCACATGGCCTATCTGTATCCTGAAGAGGTAACTAATATTGATCAAATGACAGATATGAGAACCAATCCTCCTGAGGCGGTAACTCTACCGACTGCGGTAAGTCCTATGATGCAGGATATTGACGGCAACTGGCACTTTGCCATGGGTTATTTGCCAGCTGGAAACTATCGGGTCGGCTACAGCTGCTTAGGTCATTTAGATGACCCCGTCACCGATGATATGACTAGTGGCCAATTTGTTATGTTTAAAGATTCTGGTTCAATCACTATAGAAGCAGGAACACAGGGAGGCCAGCAGACAGTACATGAGTGCGGTAACGGCAATGGTGGTCATCACGGACACCATGGCGGCTAGCTAAATGAGTCAGGCTCCCATTTACTTGGGAGCCTCTACGACCAAAAAGATAGTAAGCCATGTTAATGATGATTATCATTAAATCAAAATATGAGCAGATACCCTGATCCATTATGGTTAATTGGCAGCCTTGCATATAACGTGACAAAAACCAAAAGAGGTCAATCATCAGCCACAACTAAAGAGTCTTTATGATTTTGTTACTTTTCTTACTGGGAAATAGCTCTTAGTCTTCTCTTATATATCTTACTTTCCCGGACCAATACTGACTTCTTCAATAGCGTAAATAAAACCTAGTATTAAATTCATAGTCAGTTGAAGGAAGTATGTGCCATCACATTCATTATCAAAATCTAAACGTAATAGAGCGTAAATAATTTATGTGTCTAGGCTCATTTCTGGACAACTGTGAGTTACATTGGGAAGTGTTCATTTTCATATGATTCAACTAATGAAATCCATTTTTCAAGCTCAGAACCTTCAGCAGTATTAGGTATTGCATCAAACAATCCTTCAATTTTCTTTAAAGCTGCACGATACTCATCATCAGAACTCAGAGGCATCTCTTCGCAATCAGTAATAATCTCATTTCCGCCAGAAGGAGAATCAAGCCATGCAGCTAAATCATCAGCTATTGGTGCCGTTGAGTCACATTTTGAGAGCAATATATTGAGTTTAGTATTCTTCATTATCAATTCTTATCTTTCAATCATCACCGTTACAGTAGCCACTCTGTAGTATGACTAAAATTGGGTCTAATCTATCCTGACACACTTTGGGGCGTGCGACGTGAGGTCGTATGAAGCGCTGTTCACCGCTTTTGAGTGAACCATCTGTATCACCAGATGAACCTAGGGCTCTGAATAAAGTAGCGAGCCTGACAATGTAACGAAGATTGGTCATGGACTAATTGGGATCTAAATCGTGAGAGGACGATCCTCCTGATAACCACAAATTGGGTGAGTGCTAGGTAGTCAGTATGATGAACATAAGTGAATCCGCGCAAGGTGCGTTATGTGATGAAACAGCGGAAGTGGTTAATACGCTGTAGCCAAAAGGCATGAGAGTTGGAAAGAGATTGCCCCATGCTCTTTCGTGATCAATACGCTCTCCGCACTATAGCGGGCATCTAACCTGACATTGCGCGACATACGGAACACGGTAAGCCTATATCGCTCCCTTTGGGAAAGCTGATTTGGCCGATAGTGATGTAGGTATAGGAGGTTGGAAAAAGCAAAGGCTGCATTGTAACGATGCAGATACAGACTTGTGTCTGGTCACGAAAGTGAGCCCACTTCCGACTGGTCTCCCGTTGCAAGATAATGTGAAGAACTTTATTCAAGGAGAAACGCAAATGATGATTTCAACAGAGATTAGTGCCTCTCCTGACAGCGAACAATGGCAGTCCATAGACTGGAAATCTGTTGAACCGCATGTATTAAAGCTTCAGATGCGTATTGCAAAGGCAACACGAGAAGGGAAACACGGTAAAGCGAAAGCGTTGCAGTGGATACTGACTCACTCGCGTTCAGCAAAACTTCTTGCTGTTAAGCGTGTATCACAAAATAAAGGCAGTAAAACGCCTGGAATAGACGGTGTTATCTGGAATACAGATACCCGCCGCATGAAAGCAGTAAATCAATTGAGCAGGAAGGCATATCAAGCCAAACCACTCAAGCGTATCTATATCCCCAAAAAGAATGGCAAACTCAGACCTCTTGGTATCCCATGCATGATAGACAGAGCACAACAAGCGCTCCACCTTCTTGCATTAGAACCAATATCGGAGACGCTTGCTGACCCAAACAGCTATGGATTTAGACCAAATCGTAGCACTGCTGACGCAGTCGATCAGTGCTTCAAATGTTTGGCTCTAAAGAAATCAGCACAATGGGTTCTTGAGGGAGATATCAAATCCTGCTTCGACAAAATCGGGCATCAATGGCTAATAGATAACATCGCCATCGATAAACGTATGCTGGAACAATGGTTAAAGTCTGGTTTTATGGACAAAGGGCTGTTTTATCGTACTGATGAGGGCACGCCACAAGGAGGGGTTATATCCCCAACCTTGATGCTAATGACTCTTGCTAGACTTGAGCAGCGTATAAAGTCTACAGCACTCAAAAAGGGTGCTAGAGCCAACTTTATTGGATACGCCGACGATTTCGTCGTCACCTGCGCTTCAAAGGAAGTGCTCGAGAACGATATCAAACCGTTGATCGCTGATTTCTTAGCGGAAAGAGGCTTAACACTCTCCGAAGAGAAAACGCATATTACCCACATCAGCAATGGTTTTGACTTCTTAGGGTTCAATCATAGGAAGTACAAAGGAAAATTGCTCATTAAACCGAGTAAATCCAACACGCTGTTGTTCTTGAGTAACCTGCGCGAACTCATCAAAAAGCACGCAACCATCCCTGTTAACGACCTTATCAAACTGATAAATCCGAAACTAAGGGGGTGGGCGAATTATTATCGTCATTGCGTTGCTAAACAAGTATTCGGGTATGTTGGGCACAAACTATTCTATTCGTTATGGCACTGGGCAGTAAGGCGCCATCCAACAAAGTCTAAGACTTGGGTAGCCCTTAAATACTTCATCAACCGAAAAGGCCAATGGCAATTTCACGGTTGGCAGAAGGTCAAGGATATGGATTGCCAATTCAATCTATTCCAAATAGCCAAAGTGCCTATTGAGAGACATGTGAAAATTCGAAGTGCGGCTATACCATTCGATCCTCAACACCAAGAATACTTGGCTAGGAGAAAATCGAAAAGGCAAGCTCGTAACGCTTGGAATGAACCTGCTCTCACTGCTTTATAAGTTGCTGGGTATCAAACGATACCTTTGTGGAGGCTTGAGCCTAGTGCAGTGAAAGTTGCACGCTGGGTTCTTAGGAGGGCGGCACTTGGTAACAAGTGTCGTCTATCCGACATAAATAATCCCCCCCCTAGGCTCATTTCTGGACAAAAGCTTGTTAGAGTTCCAAGTCTATTGAGCTGAGTTCGGATTAATTGATGTATGGAAAAAATTTCGGTAGTGTTCAACATCCATAAAATCCCACCCCGCCGGTATCAATAATCAATTATATTTATTGTACCTACACGCATGTCAGGGACTGCCACCTTATATTTAACACTTTCCCCGTAAGTATCGATAATATATTGCCGAACTTTATCATCCATTCTATGCCCAAAAATTATTGCCTTTACCCACTCCTGGTTACTTCTATATATAGTAAATTTAGTATTATCTTGAAGCTGATGGAGCTCATGCATTTTGTGACTAGCTGTAATTCGGTACTCTTCTTCATAGCGCCACTTTTCTAGCTTGGTTAGCATAGCCTCTTTGATTAGATGACTTAAATTTTCTGTGGTGATCAAGCCGTATTCATTTTTGAAGATATCAAGAAGTTTGAATTTGGCTAATTCAGACTTATAGCTAACTTTTTCAGCATCTAACTTACTTGCATCCAATTCAATACAAAAACCCTTATGATTGTTCGTGTAATGTGACCACATGAGATCATTGTTGTCTTTGATGGTCACGCAGAACATTTTATAACTGTCAAAAAGCTTGTTTATTTCATCTCGATACTTTCTAAAGTTGGTCTGACCATTTTTTTTGCCCAATAACGGCTTTGCGACCCTTCTTTCTTTCGCCGATAGCTGTTGTAAAAAACTTTCCACTTCTCTTATGTCTGGAGGTATAAGATCAATGATGGTATCAAATAGGTCGTTAAAATCAGTACGAGATGAAAATTTAGCTTGATGCTTAAAGAGATTTAGTAAGGAGTATTCCTCTAGTTCTTCTAATTTATCCAGGCTATCACACTGAAGAATCTTTTCTGGCGAATTATAAACGGGACAATACTTGTAAAAACTACGAGGTTTCTTTTCTACGGACATATTATTTCCCTTTAACGGTGCTACTCATCTGTTATTGCATGAAGTATTACTTGTTATGTCGTTCTCTATGCAACACTAAAATGATGAAGCCATAATGCCTTTTTTAAGCTCATTAAATACTTTAAAGGATGCAGTACCTAAGAATTTCCTACCATCTTTGAACTCACAAATAAAAGTAGTATCTTTGCTTTTTCCACCCAATATTAATCCCGCTAACAACCCTACAGGACCAAGTAGAACACTACCTGCAACGCCCCAGCCTGCTGCACCACCGATACTTATAACTGACTCCTCAGATGCCTCTTCTAACCTTTCTATTTCCGAAGGATTTATCTTTTCACGAAAAAATTCACCTTCATTTTTCATTGAGAATTTACCATGCACGTACTGGCTTTCATTTCCTTTTTTAAAATCTCCTGCGTGTATATCAATTCTACCAAGCCCCATATTAACTCCTTTATAAATATAATCTTTGATTGGCTAAAGCATAAGATACTCCGAAAAAGTGTTAAGGACAAATCGAATATTGTTGTAAGCCACTGATCAATATAGCGATATAGTGATAGCGTTCATCCTGATGTACATTCGTTAGTGTCTAATGTTATTTAAATCTCACATCTAAATTCAGGGTTGATTATAGATGTGAGTAAAGTGGCCTCTAGATATGGCGATGAACATTAGCTGGGGTAGGGCTTAACCTAGCTCGCTAGAATGCCGCTGAGCATATGCTCTAAATGATAATGGGGGCAACAATTTGCCAGTAATAAACCCGTTTCCTTTAGATGATAAAGTAGCCCTAGGTTGTAGGGCCATTTAATATTAGCAATCTGTACTTTCTGAAAGTAAGAGAGCATCTTCTAATTCAACACCAAGATATCTTATCGTATTATCTACCTTTGTATGACCTAGTAAAAGTTGAACTGCTCGAATATTCTTTGTTTTGGCATAGACAAGAGTCACCTTGGTTCGCCTCATAGAGTGGGTTCCATATAGGTTCGGATCTAATCCCAGATCGGATGCCCATTTCCTAACAATGTATCTATAGTATGAGTAGCTAATCGACTGTTGCTTTAATCTAGGACTGGGGAAAACAAAATCGCTTGCGCTTAACGATGCAAGCAAAATCCATTTAATCAGACTTTGTTGGGTTCTTGACGTGATTTCAAACTGAACTTCAATGTCAGTCTTATGTTGGATATGCTTAACTCGATTAAATATCCGGTCTTGAGAAGAAATATCGCATACTTTCAAAGGTAATAAGTCGCTCGCCCTAAGTTTGCTATCAATTGCCAAATTGAGCAGTGCTAACTGCATCAAGTTGCTCTCAATCTCAAGTCTGGTACGAATTCGCCAAATTTCTTCAAGACGAAAAGGCTTTTTGACACCACTTCGTTGCCCACGGTTTAATATGACCATGATGACCTCCTTTTTGGTTGCTTGGTCATCACGATTATAGTTAGTGGAATTAGGACAGAAATGAGTCAGGCCGCCCACTAATTTAGTGATAAATGAGTTAGCCAAACTTACCCATTAACGCAAGTTTTGATTGACGGATAACCTCTATGTTGTTGCAGAGAAAATTAGCTAATTCACGACATAGTTATCATTAAGTGTATATCCACAGTTAAAGTATTTTCACTTCAATAGGGATACAAAAGTACTCTATTGACCTGTTGAATATAAAAAATTAAAATAATGATTATAACCTTAGGGGAGTAGTCTCTCAGTACCGTCTGAGATAGCAGTCAACATATCCCGAACAGCAGTTCGTGGCGGTTATGTCCTATTTGGATTGACAAGACTTAAGGCAAATGCGGCTCTCGGGGTGGAGAGCCACGTTTGCCTGTGTCCAAACCACCCCAAGGATATAAATATTTTGTCTGATTTTTATTTTTGTACATTCTTGTATTCAGTGAGTGTACATGGATTTAATTAATGCTGTAATACTAGGGATTATACAAGGTATTACAGAATTCCTACCGATTTCAAGTTCTGCTCACCTTATTCTCGCTCCTCTGGTTGCTGGCTGGAAGGACCAAGGGGTGGCATTCGACCTAGCTGTCCATATAGGCACCTTGCTTGCTGTTTTACTCTACTTTAAAAATGATGTAACAAACCTAATTTACGATGGTTTGTGTTCATTTCAACATCGTCAATTCGTTGGTCAAGGGAAAATCCTGCTGTTGTTAATCATTGCGACAGTGCCGGCGGCTTTGGTTGGTTTGTTGTTAATGGATCTCATTGACGAGCAGTTACGATCCGTTGAAGTCGTCTTTTTCACCACATTGGGGTTTGGTTTGTTATTAGGCTGGGCTGATTGGCGGCCTAACCAGCAATGCGACTTATCTTCATTGCGCTTAAAAGACGCTTTACTCATCGGTATCGCACAAGCATTTGCTCTTATTCCTGGCACCTCTCGTTCAGGTGCAACCATCACCGCAAGCTTGCTGCTAGGTTTAAGCAGAGAAGCCGCTTCGCGCTTTTCATTTTTACTTGCCATTCCCATTACAGCATTGGCCGCGAGCGCAAAAATATTGGAAGTGGCATCAAGTGACATACATATCGATTTGCTTGCTTTTTTGGTAGGCGGATTAACTTCTTTCGTCATGGCTTTGACTGCTATCCACTTTTTCTTAAAGTGGCTGGATCGATTTGGTATGTGGCCTTATGTGATTTATAGAATCGTCTTGGCTGCATTAATTTATTTCATTTTTTTAACTTAAGGTAACGTTATGACACTTGCTATATTGGCTATATTAGGTGGTTTTATTTTATTAGTGTGGAGCGCTGATCGCTTTGTTGAAGGCGCTGCGGTAACCGCTAAGCATGCTGGAATGCCCTCGCTGCTTATTGGTATGGTGATCGTTGGTTTTGGTACGTCTGCACCTGAAATGGTGGTTTCCGCCATGGCGGCAATAGATGGTAATCCTGATTTAGCGCTGGGGAATGCCTTAGGCTCGAATATTGTTAATACTGGCTTAATTCTTGGCGTAACAGCCGTTATTACACCGATTATGGTGCAGTCTAAAATTGTCCGAAAAGAAATCCCCTTGTTGTTGTTAATAGGCTTACTGTTGGGCTATTTTCTCTTGGATGGCGCATTGACGCGTGTTGAAGCGGTGCTGCTATTGGTTGGGTTCTTTACTTTGATTGGTTGGAGTATTTTTTCTGCCATTAAAAGTAAAGGTGACAAATTAGAAACGGAGATGGATCAGGAATTAGTTGATCATGCTATGCCGCTCAAAAAAGCCATTTTTTGGTTAGTGCTGGGTCTTGTGCTGTTAATCGTAAGTTCGCGTGTTTTGGTATGGGGAGCTGTAAACATTGCACATGCATTTGGTGTAAGTGACTTGATTATTGGACTCACCATCGTCGCATTGGGTACTTCACTCCCAGAGCTTGCCGCTTCGGTTATAGCCGTTAGAAAAGGCGAGCACGATATTGCGATAGGCAACGTTGTTGGTTCGAACATGTTTAACTTACTTGCTGTTGTTGGTATTGCGGGTGTTATTTCGCCAATGTCCAGCTTACCTGAACAAGTACTATCACGCGACTGGTTAGTGATGATGAGCATGACGGTAGCCTTATTGATTATTGCTTATGGTTTTCGTCGAGCGGGCCGTATTAACCGATATGAAGGTGTTGGTTTATTAATCGCGTTTTGTGCCTACAATGTCTGGTTGGTGTCATCAGTAATTGCTTAGCTTTACTCCTTTTTAAGTACGCCTTAACATTTAGCTTTATTTAACAAAAAACAGGAATAAATGATATGAAAGAATCACTCATGCAGTTTTGGTCTGATCACTCACAAACAATTATAACACTCGGGTATAATTTGTTATTGGCAGTTGCCATACTGATCGCTAGCTCATTAATAGCCAAAACGGTTCGTAAAGCAATCGCGAATACGAGAACCAGGCTTGATAAAACATTAATCCCGTTATTTTCAACAATAGCCAGTTACGCGGTTTATGTCATTGGTGGTGTATTTATTCTGGATATTTTTGGCGTCAATACAGCGAGCTTAATCGCGCTGGTTGGTGCTGCGGGCTTAGCGATTGGACTGGCTCTGAAAGACACGTTAAGCAATATCGCCGCAGGTATTATGTTACTAATAGTACGCCCATTTCGCGCCGACGATTTTATTGAGTTTGGTGGAACGCAAGGTACCGTTAGAGAAATAAATTTATTTACAACCATTCTTGAAACCACTGATGGATTATATATTGCCTCACCTAATAGCATGCTATGGGGTAATAATATTAAAAACTTCACTCGTAATGGTAAACGACGTATGGATATTATTGTGGGTATTTCATATTCAGACTCTATTAATGAAGGGTTTGCTGTATTAAAGAAAATTGCTGAGAGTGAATCAAGATTGTTAGCTGAACCTGCGCCTCAAGTGATGGTTGCATCAATGATCGATAGTGCAGTGAACATTCAGCTAAGAGTATGGGCAAAAAATGAAGATTACTGGTCAGCGTACTGGGATTTAAATAAGCGAGTGAAAGAAGCAATAGAAGTCGCAGGGCTAACCATCCCATTCCCTCAGCGAACATTGCATATTGTCGGTGAACAAAACGCCCAAGCAATACAGAAAAATGCACGAAAAGATTAATTACTTTCCTTTTATTTACCCTAACAATGGGTTTAGTTGCAGTTCTGTCGCCGAACCTAATCACTGACATGACCGCATATAAAATAAACCCATAGTCTGACAAATCGAAACATATAAAAAATAGATATTTATGGGAGAATGATATTTTTTTACGAAAAACAAAATGGCTTGTGTTCTATCTAACAAACTTTTGGATAATAAACGTTTTAGAGTGTTAGCCTATTACCATTAGGAAAAGTATGACTATGAGAGCCGTTAATGCCTGCGTTTTCAGCCTGGTAAGCTGGCGGCTTTTTTGCCGCGCAGCGCGAAAAAGGTGACAGTCTATTCCAGTCCTTGCATGATGTACTTGTTAGGTATTTTCATCTTCAGTGATTTTTTTTGCTAGATGGATTGTCTCAATAGCTTTTGCCCTGCGATCTCTTATTTTTATGTTGAGCATCTCCACGAAGAAGGAAAAAGCCATAGCAAAGTAAACGTAACCTTTTGGTATATGAACATCGAACCCCTCTGCTATAAGAGTGAATCCTATTAATATCAAGAAAGACAATGCCAACATTTTGATTGTAGGATTCGCATCTACAAAATCACCTATTGGTTTTGCAGCTACAAGCATAACGCCAACCGATGCAACTATTGCTATCACCATAATGCTTAGATGATCAACTAACCCTACAGCAGTTATTACCGAATCAAGTGAAAACACAACATCAAGGATAGCAATTTGAATGAGGATCGAAATAAACCCGGAGGCTGCAACCTGTGCCTGAGATGCTTCTTGTATTTCAAAGCTACCGTGTATTTCGTGTGTGGATTTTGCGAGAAGAAAAAGCCCACCTATAACTAGTATGATGTCTCTACCAGATATTTCATTTCCGAAGACAATAAACAAAGGCTCAACTAAGCCCATAACCCAAGCCAAGCTGAAAAGCAGTAGTAACCGAGTGCCCATAGCTAAAGATAGACCAATCTGTCGAGCTTTAGCCCGCTGTTTTTCTGGCAATCTGCCAACAAGTATTGATATAAATATTATGTTGTCTATTCCAAGAACAATCTCCAAGGCTATCAGGGTTGCTAATGCTACCCACGCCTCTGGACTTGCGATCCATTCAAACATTCTTTTTTTACTCTACATTTGTGTGAAGTTACGATTGGCTAACGTTTTAGTACTTATGCGTTGCGCTGTTTGCTGCGCATAAATCTCTTGTTTGACTTGGTCGATGCCTAGTCCAGGTTAATTGGTACGCTTTATACTATAGGGTTTTCCTTTTTTGATGCTAACTCTGGGCTGTAGAGTAGTTTCGAACTGATCATATAGCTTGGTTTTTACGTATTTCATTGAAATTCCCTTGTCATTGCTGTGTGCTGCTTCAATATGAGTAATACAGTCAATTGAAGCTTGATTTGGCTCCGCGCAGCGGCTTAGTTTAATAGCTTATTGAACGGCTCGCCAAATAAAGTTATTGATCAATATCATCCTACATTTGCAATATCGTTGATGTAAAGCAATAAGATATTCGCAAAACCCAAGAACAAACTGATGTAGCCTAAATAAAGTGTTCATAAAATTTATTTACTACAATATCAATCAGTTAAGTTTAATCGCATAATTGATACTTACTACCTTGGATTTACTTATTATCTTGTTTTATATAAATTAAACCAAAATGCATTATAACTGTATATAAAATCAGCTCATTAGATTATGCAATCTAGGCAGTAAAAAATGGTCTCTGTAAAAGAGCAGTATCAATTAAATTTTGTATGGAAAACGAAGGCAAGCATTGTTAAATAGAGTTTTGATTCTAAGTAACTTTGGGGCAAAACCAAGTTAGCTTTTAACTTAACATTCGTACCAAATGATGCTAAATCGAAGAGATAGCATGAACCAGTGCCGATGCGACTGAGGGTATCGAAAACAGGGACGTTTTTGTTAAGCGGCCATGGATAGCGTAAAGCGTCCCGAAGCAGTATTTGCACATAAGCTCACTGCAGGTGATTGACTGCGTTGAAGCTACAAGCTTCAAACCCATTTAACCAAACACGACTCAACCAAACATAAAAATGCCAAACCTCATTCGAAAGCCAACAAACTTCGGGGCATAAATGATTTGCATACTTTGCTTGCAATTGGTGTGATTCAACTCTGAACTTGAGGACGTTGAAGAAAATAGCGTGAGCCTGACAGGACGTCAGGCTAGCTTTCGCGGTACAGGATGTACCATCGGAAGCGTTAGCATTTTCGAATAAGTCCGAGGCCGATTCCAAATAAAGCCCAAAGCTGGATCAATCCCCATGGCGACCTTTTCGCAGCTGTTGTTTTGTAAATAGCGAAAATGTTGCGGGGCGGCTGGGAGTTCCAAGAGGGAACAGCCGTTGGTTTCCTCTTGGTCTGGTGTGGGCGAAGCGCCACGACGTTAGTGGCCGCAGGCCATAACCTAAACAAGCTTTGGGGCATAAATGATTTGCATAACTTGCTTGCAATTGGTGTGATTCAACTCTGAACTTGAGGACGTTGAAGAAAATAGCGTGAGCCTGACAGGACGTCAGGCTAGCTTTCGCGGTACAGGATGTACCATCGGAAGCGTTAGCATTTTCGAATAAGGCCGAGGCAGAATTCAAACGAAACCCAAAGCTGGATCAATTTCCGTCGCGACCTTTTCGCTCTTTGAAAATGTTGCCGGAACGGCAGGGGTGATCCAAGAGGGGATTGCTGTTGATCCCCTCTTGGCCAGTGCAGGGTGGAACCTTGCGATCTTAATTCAAACGAAGTTTGAAAAAGTCTGGTGTGGGTGAAGCGCCACGACTTTGGTGGCCGCAGGCCATATGTATCAGCCCATGCAGGGTGGAACCTTGCGATCTTAATTCAAACGAAGTTTGAAAAAGTCTGCTGTGAGTTAAGCGCCACGACTTTGGTGGCCGCAGGCCATATGTATCAGCCCATGTAGGGTGGAACCTTTTGATCTTAATTCAAACGAAGTTTGAAAAAGTCTGCTGTGAGTTAAGCGCCACGACGTTAGTGGCCGTAAGCCATAACTAATAAAAAAGGAGGCTTTCGCCTCCTCTCTTTATCCAACTAGCTAACACTACTTACCGTCTTGTGCTCGACGCTTTTTGAAGTCTGAATCTTCAATCCATTTTGGCCAGTCGTTGTTATTGGCGAGCTTTTCAATGATGTCGCTGATCAAGGCTAAGTCTTGCTCTACCCCGCCTAAATCCCAATTAGCATCATAGTCATCTGCACCTTGATGGTATTTATGGGCAATGTAGTCTGGGTCGGTGTCGCCTAGGCTCATGAACATTAACCCGGGGACGCCTTGTTGGGCTAAGGCAAAATGGTCTGAACGGAACATTAAACCATTTTGTGGGCGAGGATCAGCCTTTACAGTGCGGCCTTGTGCTTTGGCGGCATCATCTAAATAGGTTTCAAGTTGTGATACGCCTTGGCCGTAACGCAAGATGTAATTAACCCCTTTACCCACGTTCATGCCGTCTATGTTTAAAAACGATACCAGTTGTTTAGTCGGTACAGGAGGATTCGCGGCAAAGTATTGCGCGCCAATAAGGCCAGTTTCTTCTGCGGTAAATGCAGTAAATAAAATAGAGCGTTTAGGTGCTTTGTTTTGCTGTTTAAAATGACGCGCAAGTTGCAATACGCCTGCAACCCCAGAGGCATTGTCGACGGCACCGTTTAAAATTACCGTTTTACCGTCTTGCACGGTTTTACCTAAGTGATCCCAGTGGGCATGCATGACTACCCACTCATCGGCTTGGCTGGTGCCTGGTATGAGTCCTGCTACGTTATAGGATGTGGCTAATTCGATGGTATTTTTTACTGCTAAATTGGCTTTGAGTTTAAGTGGTATAGATTTAAAACTCGCTTTTGCTGCACTGAGTTTCACTTTATCAAAGTCTAGGCCTGCTGCTTGAAACACCTTTTGCGCGGTTTGATGTTGCACCCAGCCCATGACACCAATATGTGATTGGTTTTTGTGATCATCAACTAAGGTGTATTTAGTATTGGTGTTGCTGTTTTCTACCACATTCCAGCCGTAGGCTGCAGGTGCAGTTTCATGGACAATAAACACCGCTTTGGCGCCCTGCCTGGCTGCTTCTTCGTACTTGTAGGTCCAACGGCCATAATAGGTCATGGCATTGCCTTTAAAGATAGCGGGATCTTGTGTGGCAAAGCCTGGATCATTAACTAACACAATGACGGTTTTGCCCTTCACATCAATGTTGGCATAGTCATTCCACTGATATTCCGGCGCATTAATACCATAGCCAACAAACACTATATCGCTGTTATCTACACTCACTTGAGGCAGAACTTGCTCAGTACGTGCAGTGAAATCAGTGCCATTATTAAACACTAAATCGCCAATAGTGAGTTGCATGGTTTGATCCGCGGTAATCTTAGCCATCGGCACAGCTTGACGATAACTGTCACCGAAACCTGGAGCGAGTCCCATTGCTTTGTATGCGTTTTCTAAATACTCAACGGTTAGCTTTTCGCCATGAGATAACGGCCCACGGCCCTCAAATTCATCACTGGCTAAGGTTTGGACATCTTGACGATAGGTTTTTTGATCAAATTGAAATGGCGTAGCGTTGACACTTGGCAGAAGCAACACACCAAACACAGCTAATAAACGAAAGGTATTCACGGACAAGGTCCCCTGTTGAGTATTGAGAGCAACCATTGTAACAGCAAGCAGCTAAAGCGAAAGTCGTTAACGCAGCTTAATAAATAACCCCAGCTGGCTTTAAACAAAAAACACATGGTAGGGATAATTAAGACGCTTTGCATACGGCCACCTCTAACTAAATGCATAGCTATCTGACTAAAAATGATCGGCATGCATTTGTGATACAACATCACCTATTGACATAATATGTCTCAGCGTTCTATAGTGAGACATATTATGTCAATAGGTGATGTTTGCCATTTTGATGATTTAACGTGTATGAGCTTGTGTTAATAAAACACCCGAGGTGAATAGTGACAATACCGAAATATAAAGGGAAATATATGAAATTTATCATCGTTGGTGTAATCAGTTTTACACTGGGCATAACTGGCGCGGGTATGATTGCACTTAAATTTTTTGCCTATGGAGGTCAAAGCGTTGCCGCTGCAGAAATTCAAATGTCGGCGAGTACCTTACAGCTGCTTGAATCAAATCAAACCGATATGGTAGTCAACAAGCTGTGTTCGATACTGCCTATTGCATTAAAAAATAAAGCCGAATTTGACGCCTCGTGGTTTGCTATCGAATTTAATTATGGTCATACCCAATCAGACGAAGATATTGAAACAATCGCCAAAAACATGTTGGCAAAGGGCAATATTTGCAACCCCATAACGCATTAACAATCAAAGCAAACTAATGCCTTGGTGCCCTGTTTGCGATAAATAGCGTTTGTCTACCCATAGGCCGATAGCAGCAACTAATACTTCATCATAGAAAACTAATGGAATATGTTGCCGACGCCAAGGTGGGATATTGCACTCTTGCCATAGTTTTTTTAACTCACGCGGTTTTGGCCGTTGTGAGGTAGCAAATTGTGGTTGGCACTTAATAGAGCCTGCTGCGCCATAGCGAATCGTCACTTTACTGTTAGTTGGCGCTAACGCTAATAGAGGCTTATCAGCAGATAGTTGTTGGCTTAAAAGGCATTGATGCTGGCCGATATCTATCTGCAACGAGGTAACATCACCCTTTAATAGACGAATAAAATCAGCGGTTAATGAGAGCGGATCGGGCGTTTTAAGATCACTATTGCTCAGTACATAGGCCACCCCTGCATAGCGTTTTACTTGGTAGCCACCCCATTGGATCGCCATATTAGCATCATCTTTAGCAGCCAGCAGTTGTGACAGTATCTGCTGTAATTGCGCTTGCGAAGGTAAACTAACGCCACAATGGCTTAAATATCCGCGAAATAGTAATGCTTGCCAAGCGGCACTTAATTGGCCAAAACCGCTAAGCTTAAATCCGCTTAATTCGATTATTGATGCATTGTCATCACTGGCTAACATTAGCCATTGAGGTAAGCGATGACTGACTTCATCATCAATAACGTCTTGTTGCTGAGCACACAATGCCGCACTTCTGGCGGCTGTTACTGCGATACTTGGCCAGCGTTGTTTTAAGCGGGGAATAATATCTAAACGCAGAAAGTTACGATCATAACTGTCGTCTTGATTACTTTCATCTTCAATATGAGTTAAACGCTGTTGCAGTGCAAATTGCTCTATTTGCTCTCGGCTGACATCTAATAATGGCCTAACTAACCAAGCGTGATGATAAGCTTGTATGGCGCCCATCGCACCAAGCCCTTTAGGGCCTTGACCACGCTTTAATGCTAGCAATAATGTTTCAAGTTGATCATCCTGGTGATGGGCCGTGAGTAAGATATCCCCTGGATTAAGGTAGCGATCAAACGCTTGATAACGGGCGTCACGCGCTTGTGCCTCAAGGCTTTGCCTTGGACCTTTGTCAACATTAACGCGCTCAATTTGCACGGGTAATTGGTAATAACCCGCACGCGTTATACAGTGTTGCACCCAAGTGTCGGCATTAGGACTGAGCCCATGATGAACATGGATAAGTAAACACGCAATATGTGGGTATTTTTGGGCGAACGCACTCAAACCATAAGCTAATACTTCAGAATCAACCCCACCACTGTAAGCCAGCACTAACTTAGGTGTGCGCTCATGTTGCAAACTCGTCTGTTGATAAAGTGGCATTACCGCTTGTTCAAGCAAACTAAGCAATTGTTGGCCGCTGAGTTGAGCTAAAGTCGAGTGTTTCACTGTCATGGTATGTACCTAGAAAACAATTTTAACATTGGTTGACCCGAGCATACTTTCGAGTGCTAACATCAACTCATCACTGGGATTAACTCGCCATTCATCACCTAAAGTAATTTTACCGCTAGCATGGTCTTGTGCATAATTAATGGTCACCGGAACCACACCATTTCGCCAAGGGGTTAAGGTTTGTTCAAAGGTTTCCAGCCATGCTTGGGTAACATCGTTGCCATGAACATTTATTGCAACCGCTTTAGCAAAATGACTACGAGCTTCACCAATTTCGATAATATTACGGGCGTTCATCCGGTTACCACCAGAGAAATCATCAAAACTGACATCACCTTCGCAAATTAAAATACGATCTTTTTCAAGCATGTGGCCAAACTTTTCAAACGGTTCGGTAAATAGCATGACTTCTAAACGGGCACTTTTGTCATCTAAGGTGACTAGGCCCATTTTAGAGCCACGCTTGGTGATCATTACCCGCGTAGCAACCACTAGACCAGCAACTTTAACGGTTTTACCACGTTCTGTTGGGTGAATGTCTTTTAAGCGACCGTTAGTGTATTGCTTCAACTCTTTTAAATACTGGTTAATCGGGTGGCCCGTTAGATACAAACCTAATGTTTCACGCTCCCCTTCAAGCCAAATTTTGTCTGGCCAAGGAGTACATTGAACAAAGTTTTGCTTACTGTCTTCTGGCTCAGAGTTGAGTAAACCAAACATATCATGCTGGCCAATGGCTTCGGCTTTAGCATGTTGCGCGGCAGCACTAATAGCCTCTGGCAAAGTGGCCATCATTGAAGCGCGATGCGGACCTAAGGTATCTAGTGCACCCGCAAGGATCAGTTTTTCAATCACTCGTTTGTTGAGCTTTTTCAAATCAACGCGGGCACAGAAATCAAATAAGTCGATAAATGGGCCGTCTTTTCGGGCCTCTAAAATGGACTCAACCGGACCTTCACCAACGCCTTTAATCGCGCCGATACCATAAACAATATTTAAGTCGTCATCGACGGTAAATTTAAATTGGCCTTTGTTCACATCGGGCGGAATTAACGGTAAGCCCATGCTCACATTCATCCACTAAGGTGACAATTTTATCAGTGTTGTCCATGTCGGCAGACATTACCGCCGCCATAAACTGCGCCGGAAAATGGGTTTTTAACCACAGGGTTTGGTACGAGACGAGTGCATAAGCCGCTGAGTGAGATTTGTTAAACCCGTAACCGGCAAACTTTTCCACCAAGTCAAAGATCTTCATCGACAAATCGCCATCGATACCGTTGTTAATCGCCCCTTCTTTAAACGTGCCGCGCTGCTTGGCCATTTCTTCGGGTTTTTTTCTTACCCATGGCACGACGGAGCATATCCGCACCACCTAGGGTATAACCCGACAATACCTGCGCAATCTGCATCACCTGCTCTTGATACAAGATAATGCCATAAGTTGGTGACAGTAATTCTTTTAACGATTCATGCTGATATTCGGCATCTGGGTATGAGACTTCTTCACGCCCATGCTTACGTTCAATAAAGTTATCCACCATGCCTGATTGCAAAGGACCTGGACGGAATAACGCTACAAGCGCAATCATGTCTTCAAAACAGTCTGGTTGCAGACGTTTGATCAAATCTTTCATGCCGCGAGATTCGAGCTGGAATACCGCTGTGGTCTCATAACGTTGCAGTAATCTAAAGCAAGCAGGATCGGCAAGTGGAATGGCTTCAATCAGTACCGGCTCTTTACCTTCTTTGGCTAGGCGCGGATTAATCATCTGCAATGCCCAATCAATGATGGTTAAGGTACGTAAACCCAAGAAGTCGAACTTAACTAAACCCGCGGTTTCAACATCGTTTTTATCAAATTGCGTAACCGGGTTTAGACCTTCTGCATCGCAATACAGTGGCGCGAAATCGGTAATCCGAGTGGGCGCAATAACCACACCACCGGCATGTTTACCCGCGTTACGCGTCACACCTTCTAGGCGCCGACACATGTCGATGAGCTCTTTAACATCTTCGTCGCTGTCATAGGCTTCTGGTAGCGATGGCTCAACTTCAAACGCTTTAGCTAACGTCATCCCAGGCTCTGCTGGGATCATTTTAGTGAGACGTTCAACAAAGCCGTATGGATGACCTAAAACACGGCCAACGTCGCGCACAACCGCTTTAGCTGCCATGGTGCCAAAGGTAATAATTTGCGATACCGCTTCTCGGCCGTACAGCTCTGCTACGTGATCAATGACCTCATCGCGTCGGTCCATGCAAAAGTCGACGTCGAAATCGGGCATGGATACGCGTTCAGGGTTCAAGAAACGTTCGAACAGTAAGTCGTATTCGAGTGGATCTAAGTCGGTAATTTTAAGTGCGTATGCCACTAATGAACCGGCACCAGAACCACGACCTGGGCCAACCGGAATACCGTTATCTTTACCCCATTGGATAAACTCCATCACGATAAGGAAGTAGCCAGGAAACCCCATCTGGTTAATGACTTTCAGCTCAATCGCAAGGCGTTCGTCATACTCGCCACGCTTTTCGATACGAACTTGTGGGTCGGGGAATAAAAACGCCAGACGCTCTTCGAGGCCTTTTTCGGAGGCCGCGACTAAGAAGTCTTCAATCGATAAATCACCGGTGGGGAAATTAGGTAAAAAGTATTCATGCAAGCGGATGGTGACATTACAACGTTTAGCAATTTCAACACTGTTTTGAATCGCCGACGGAATATCACTAAACAGCGCAAGCATTTCGTCTTCGGTGCGCAGATATTGTTGATCGCTGTAGGTTTTAGGGCGACGGGGGTCAACTAAAGTATAACCATCATGGATCGCAACACGGATCTCATGCGCTTCAAAGTCGTCTTGCTTTAAAAACACCACTTGGTTAGTGGCCACAACGGGTAAACCTTTAATTGACGCTAGCTCAACCGCCATGTGTAAATAGCGTTCTTCGTGTGCCCGGCCGGTGCGAATAAGTTCGAGGTAATAGCGATCTTCAAAGTGTTGTTGATAAAAAGCAATCAGTGACTCAACTTGATTTTGGTTGCCTTAATAAGGCTTTACCCACATCACCGTCTTTGGCGCCAGAAAGAATGATCAAGCCGCTGTTATATTTGATCAGCCAGTCTTGATCAATCACTACGCGGTTATCGATATGCCCGCGAAGATAAGCTTCGCTGATTAATTGGGTCAGATTTTGATAACCGTCATTGTTCATCGCAATAATGGTTAACGCACAAAACTCTTTTTCAAAACCAGGCGTTTGTACCCAAAAATCGGCACCAATAATAGGTTTAATCCCGACGCCATGACAGGCACCGTAAAACTTGACCAAACCACAAAAGTTGTTTTGATCAGTTAACGCTATAGCTGCCATGCCCTGACTTTCAGCAGCAGCAATAATAGGTTTAACTTTGGCAACGCCATCTGACATTGAATAATCACTGTGGACGCGCAAATGAACAAAACGAGGATCGGACATAGATTATTTTTCTTCGAAAAAGATGAATGAAACAACACGAAAATGCGGAATTTAGACTACCAAACTAAGTGATTTTATCCAATGATAAACTCACTTAGTTTGGTGATTATCACAATGGATCCTGAAGTAAAATACGCTCAGCAACAGGTTTAAAACTTTTACGATGTTCAGGTAACACGCCATATAATGCCAGGGCTTCAAAATGTGCTTTGGTTGGGTAACCTTTGTGCTTAGCAAAGCCATACTGGGGATACTGGCTGTCTAAGGCATCCATCTCGGCATCACGAGTCACTTTAGCAATAATAGATGCTGCGCTGATAGCGGCAACGAGCCCATCACCTTTGATGATAGCATGGCTGGTAATACCAAAATGAGGCACACGATTACCATCAACTAATACTCGCTCAGGTAAAATGGCTAAACCTGCCACAGCGCGTTGCATCGCCAGCATAGTGGCATGCAAAATATTAAGCTCATCGATTTCAAGTGGACTGGCACGACCAATACTGACACTTAACGCGTTATCCATAATCTGTTGATATAAAGCGTTACGGCGCTTCTCACTGAGTTTCTTAGAATCATTAAGGCCAACAATTGGTTTACTCGGATCTAAGATCACCGCGGCGGTGACCACGTCACCAATCAATGGACCACGGCCGACTTCATCAACACCGGCAACCACACCTTGTGAAATCATGGCGACGTGTTCTGGGGTAATATTTTTAATCACCACAGGAAGAGAATCAAGAGATGTCATCTGTTTTATCCTGTAAACCTAAGACGCATGTAACAATGCCACTACAGCATCTGCAGCTCGTTCGCTGGCGTTACATTTAAGTAAACCATGTAATTGCTCAAAACGGGCATTTAGCGGTGCAAAATCTTGATTGAGTTGGTTAATTACCGCGTCTGCAATTAACTGAGGCTGGCAATTTGCTTGCATGAGCTCAGGCACTATGGTCTCGTTTGCTAACAGATTAGGCAACGAATAGTTCTTGATTTTCATCATCCGAATCGCAATGGCGTAAGTAATAGGGCTAACACGATAAGACACCACCATTGGGCGTTTTACCAGCATTGCCTCTAAAGTTGCAGTGCCTGACGCTAACAAAATACAATCAGCAGCAGCCATCACCTCACGAGATTGACCTTCGATAAGAGTGACCTCTAAATCGGGCGCAAACTCCTCAAGCGCAGTTAGAAATTGTTGCCGACGAGCATCATTAACCACTGGCGTGACAAATTTGATGTCCGGATAAGCTTGTTTAACCAACTGGGCTGCTTTGATAAAAGGTTCAGCTAATTGCTTTAACTCACCGCCACGAGACCCTGGTAATACCGCCAAGTATTCAGCATCGGCATCTAATCCTAATAATTGACGCGCTGCCTGCTTGTCGCTGTACATAGGTATGTCATCAGCAAGTGTATGACCGACAAAGGTACAGGGTACTTGATACTGGTCGTAAAAGGCTTTCTCAAATGGCAGTAACGACAACACCATATTAGTGGCTTTGGCAATTTTGAAAATACGCTTTGGACGCCAAGCCCAGACCGACGGGCTAACATAATGGACCGTTTTTATTCCTTTAGCTTTTAACTTAAGCTCTAAGCCAATGTTAAAGTCAGGTGCATCAATACCGATAAAGCAATCTGGAGCTAATTCAGTAATCTGTTTCACTAAACTGGAACGAATATGCATAAGCCGCGGTAAACACGAAAGCACCTCAACTAACCCCATCACTGAAAGCTCTTCCATTGAGAATAAACTTTCAAATCCTAGGGCTTGCATGCGCGGGCCACCAATACCGATAAATCGCGCATCAGGGTAGCGTTGTTTGAGTGAATGAACTAAACCGGCACCTAAAATATCGCCGGAGATTTCTCCGGCGACAATGGCAAATACTTTTGAAGAAGAGTTGGTCATCGTTTCCGTCTATCGAATAATGCCACGAGCAGAGTGGTTTACAAAATCTACTAACATTTTGACATTGGCGTCATTTTTAGCAGACTCAGCCAGTTCAGCATTGGCTTCTTCAATGGTTAAGCTTTTACGAAATATCGCTTTATACGCATTCAAGATTGCACGCTGGCTTTCTTTAGTAAAACCACGGCGTTTTAAACCTTCTAAATTTAATCCACGTGGTGCTGCAGGAGATCCCGAAGCCATCACAAATGGAGGTACATCTTTTAAAATCAGCGAAGCACCGGCAGTAAATGCATGGTCACCAATATGAACAAACTGATGTACACCTGTCATGCCACCTAAAATAACCCAATCACCAACATGCACATGGCCAGCGATAGATGCATTGTTAGCCATAATGACGTTATTACCTACAACACAGTCATGGGCGATGTGAACATAAGCCATAAATAGATTATTTGAACCTATGCGTGTTTCACCATGATCTTGGGTAGTGCCTCGGTGAATAGTGACTGACTCACGGATAATATTATTGTCACCAATAATTAACCGAGTTTGCTCACCGGCATACTTTTTATCTTGGCACTCTTCACCGACCGAAGAGAATTGAAAAATACGGTTACCTTTACCAATAACCGTTGGACCTTTAACCACAACATGCGAGCTTATCCATGTGTCGTCGCCAATTTCAACATTTTCACCGATATAAGTCCAAGGACCAATAGTGACATTATGGCCAATTTTGGCTGTTGGGTGAACAAATGCTAATTTATCTATCACTTTTCAATCTCTCTACGTGCACACATGATTTCAGCGGAACAAACTAGTTCGCCATCAACCAGGGCTTCACCAATAAACACACCAATGCCACGACGCTCTTTAATCATTTTAACGTGAAAATGTATTTGATCGCCCGGTACAACTACACGTCTAAAACGCGCTTTATCAATACCCGCAAAATAATACAATACGTCAGGAGACGGCTCTGTGCTCATGGTTTTAAATGCAAGTAAGCCTGTGGCTTGTGCCATAGCTTCTAAAATTAGTACACCTGGCATCACAGGTTGTATTGGAAAATGTCCCTGAAAAAATGGTTCGTTAATAGTGACATTTTTAATCGCATGTAATTGCTCACCTACAGTAAAGTCTAATACACGATCGATTAACAAAAATGGATATCTATGGGGTAGATATTTAAGTATCTCTTGAATATCCATGGTGTTTAATTGGTTTGACACACTACATTCCTTTAATAAGGCAGAATTACAATTATTCTGTGCCCTTAGCACTTTTCTCGAGATTTTTCACTCGACTAAATAAATCATCTAGTTGGCGGAAACGCACAGTATTTCGACGCCAAAGTTTGTTTTCCATGGCAACTGTAGCAGATGAATACACGCCTTTCTCGCGAATAATACTCGTTATATTGGTACCGCCAGAGACATGGACACCATCCACAATACTAAGGTGTCCTGCAACAGCACTACCACCACCAATAATGCAGTATTTACCGATAGTAGAACTACCTGCAATGATGGAACCACCCGCCATCGCGGTATTTTGTCCAATAACAACATTATGGGCAATTTGAACTTGATTGTCGATAATCACACCATCATGAATCTCGGTATGCGACAGCGCGCCACGGTCAATACTGGTACATGCGCCAATTTCCACATGATTGCCAATACGTACACCACCTGTTTGAGGGATTTTAATCCAATTACCACGTTCATTGGCATAACCAAAACCATCAGAACCAATAACAGAGCCTGAATGAACGATACAGTGGTGACCAATATGCACATCATGATAAATCGTTACATTCGCCCAAAGACGTGTATCTGAACCAATAATACTGGTTTCACCGATCACACAACCTGGACCAATCTGAACATTTTCACCTAAAATAACATTGGCACCAATCACCGCATTTGCACCAATAGCAACACCGTCACCAATAATGGCTGAGGCTTCTATTTGGGCTGAAGGATGGATACCAAGGCTTTCTTTTGGTGTGGTATCAAGTAATTGCGCCACGCGAGCGAACCCAACATAAGGGTCACTGACAATTAGGGCATTACCTTGATAATTGCTTGCTTCTTTTTCGCTAAGTAAAACCGCGCTAGCTTGAGTTGCCTCAAGCATTGCACGGTATTTACTATTGGCTAAAAAAGAGAGTTGGCCTTGGACTGCATGTTCAAGAGTAGCCACACTGGTAATTTCCAGCGTATCGTCACCTTTGACTGTTGCACCCAATAATTGGCTAAGCTCTTTTAAAGTCACTTTTTGCATACTTATTATTTGCCTTTGCTTAAGGCTTCTACCACTTTGCTGCTGATATCAGCTTCTGGCTTAACAAAAATTACCGCGCCACGTTGAAGAACCATGTCGTAGTTTTCTTTACCAGCAATGGTATTAATTGCTTTTTGCACTTGAACTAATAGCTTGTTCTGCTCTTCACCTTGACGGCGACGCATGTCTTCGTCTAAAGCTTTACCTTTCAGTTGGAATTCAGATTTCAATGATTCCATTTTACGGACTAATTCAGTTTTTTGTGTGTCGCTCATTAACGCGCCATCACGTTGTTGCTTTTCAACCATAGAACGCATGTCTTCTTGCATTTTTTGGACTTCAGCAACACGATCACCAAACTCAGCTTTTAACGATTTAGAAATTTGTTCGCGCTGTGGCAACTGCTCGAACACTTGACCCATATCCACTACAGCAAGCTTTTCTGCTTGAACTAGCATAGGGGTAGCAAACAATGCCAATGTAATTAATGCGCGATTTACCATCTTTTTCAAAGTAGACTCCTTGTTGAACTTGTTGTTGTCAGCAAAACTTGCCGAGTGTATTTGTTTTAGAACGTTTTGCCAATATTGAACGAGAAAATCTCTGTCTCATCATCTGCGTATTCTTTCAGCGGCCAAGCTAAACTGAATACCATAGGACCCATTGGCGATAGCCACTGAACGCTCATACCCCATGAGGCACGTAAACGAGCTGGATCACTGTAATCTTCTAACTTAGAGAACTGATCCGCAGGCAGATTTCGATAAGATTCATAATCAAACTCTGTATCCCACACGTTACCGGCATCCACGAAGAAACTGGTCCGCACTGAGTTGGTGTAAGCTTCATCAAGGAATGGCGTTGGAACGATCATTTCAAAGCTTGCGGTTGCAATAGCATTACCACCAATTGAGCGACCTGAACTGACCTGAATCGTATTTGGGTCACCAGGTAAGCTACAACCATCACCAGAAACATCAGGCGCACATTGCTCACTACCACGGTATAAATAGAACGAGCGTGGACCGACTGAATTTGACTTGAAGCCACGTAACGAACTGCTACCACCTGAATAGTAGTTTTCCCAGAACGGTAAGATTTGGTCATTGTCGTTATATTGACCATAACCGTTTGAGTAACCTAAACGGGCGCGAGCCAATAATACAAACCCATGCTGAGGTGTCAGCGGGAAGTAGAAATTGGTATCAAAATCCGTTTTAAAGTACTGCAAGTCAGAACCCGGAACCGTCATTTTACCGCTTAAACGTTGCGATGAACCATCTGTAGGGAACGTACCACGGTTAAGTGTGCTGCGGTACCAACCAGCATTCAATTCAAAGTTATCAAAACTTAAGTCTGAATTTGGATCGTCTGTTTCACGATACACATTGTAGAAACGCAATGCTTGTTCATAAGCAGAGATTTCTGAAATGGTATTATGACGGTAACCAATACCACCGTTCAAACGGTTATATTCGTTAATCGGGAAGCCTGAGTTTAACGCCACACCATAAGATTTATTCTTATAGCGTTCAAGGTTAGCCTGGTTAGCATCAAACTCGTTCCAGTAAACGCTACCACCTAAACTAACACCATCTTTGGTGAAATAAGGGTCAGTGAAAGACAAGTTAGCGCTACGGGAATATTTATTAGTGTTAATACTAATACCCGCTTTGGTTACCGGTGCCAAGGAAGTTGTTTTGCTCAACGCCAAACTGCAAACTCACGCCAGATTCAGTACCATAACCGACACCCGCGTTAAACGAACCCGACGGCTGTTCTTTTACGGTCACGGCAACATCAACTAAATCGTCACTGCCCGGCACTTGAATCGTTTCTGCATCAACCGTTTCAAAATAACCTAAACGGTTAAGGCGAAGTTTAGACTGCTCAATTTGGGCTGAGTTTAACCATGCCCCTTCCATTTGACGAAGTTCACGACGCATAACTTCATCTTTGGTAACCGTGTTACCGGTGAAGTTAATTGAGCGAACATAGACGCGTTTACCCGGTTTAACATTAATGTTAAGCACCACTTCTTTGGTGTCATCATTAATTTCAGGGTAAGTTTTCACTTCCGGATAAGCATAACCGAAACGGCCTAGGTATTTACTGTACATTTCTTCGGTGAATGTGACATCGGCACCGTTGTACATATTACCCGCTTTGATAGGTAAAATAGATTTCATTAACTCTTCGCGGCCCATAAGGTCACCAATTAAGTTAACTTCTTTTACTTTATACTTTTCACCTTCATTAACATTGATAGTGATGTACAAACCTTTACGGTCCGGTGTCATCGCCACTTGTGTTGAGGTGACTTCAAAACGAATATAACCTTGGTTATGGTAATAGGTTTTGATGGTTTCTAAGTCGGCTTGTAGCTTTTGCTTTTGGTAGCGACGCTCACCAAACAAATCCCACCAAGCCACATAATCTTTGAGTTCCAGCATACTGATGATCTCAGAATCTGAGAATACAGTATTACCTACTACGTTGATTTGACGGATTTCAGCCGCTAACCCTTCGGTAAATTTAAACTTAAGCTCAACACGGTTACGCGGTAAGTTGATGATTTGCGCTTCAACTTTAGCCCCATACTTACCCACACCGTAATAGAAATCTTGCAGGCCTTTTTCAATGCCTGTCAACATGGTTCTATCAAGTGACTCGCCCGCTTTAACACCAGAACCGTCAAGACTTTCTTGTAACTGTTCGTCTTTAATATCTTTATTACCTTCAAACGAGATAATACTGATAGTTGGACGCTCTTTAACCGTTACAAAAAGTATACCGTCTTCGTGACTGACACTGATGTTTTCAAAATTGGTTGAACCGTATAGGCTCTTAATCGCTTGCTGTAATTTAACTTCATCTACCGTGTCACCTACTTTCACAGGTAAACTCAATAGTGCTGCACCGAGAGCAACTCGTTGCAAACCTTCTACTTGGATGTCGGTCACTTCAAAAGGTTGGAAAGACTCTGCCCAACCATTCCCTGAAAAAGACGCGCCGACGAATAACATCGAGGCAAAAATTTTATTAAATCTCATAGAGCACTTCTAATTATTAGTCTGTCCTTGCTCAGAGTCGGGCAAAATCATTGAATAAGGCTACGCCCATCAACATTAGCAGCAAAGCTGCGCCAAACCTGAAACCTATTTCCTGAACCTTTTCGGGTACAGGCTTACCAGTAATCACTTCAATAAAGTAATACAGCAAGTGTCCACCATCGAGCACTGGCAAAGGCATTAAGTTGATAATGCCTAAGTTAACGCTGATGAGCGCGATAAATCCTAGAAAGTACACTAAACCGTAACTCGCACTGGCGCCTGCGCCCTGTGCAATAGAAATAGGACCACTAAGATTTTTCACCGACACATCGCCGGTAAATAATTTTCCAATCATCTTGAAGCTGACCACAACAAGTTGCGATGTTTTATCAGCTGCAGCGACAACAGAATCTACTATGCCATACTCAAGTTCAAAGCGCATATTATCAGGCCATGGAGCTTGAGTTGGGCTAATTCCGACAATCCCGATAGTCTTACCTTCAGGATCTTGTTGTGCTTTTGGCACAACATCAACATTGATAAGTTCGCCTTGGCGCAGCAATGTCATATTAATATTTTTGTTAGCAGAGCTTTGTATCACATCAACAAACGCATTCCAATCGCTGTATTGTGTACCGTTAATGTTGACCAGTTTATCGCCAGCAATAATGCCTGCTTGCTCAGCTGCGCTGTCTTTGCTCACTGCAGCTATAGTTGGATCAATACCTGGGCGAAAAATGCCTAATCCAAGAGCTGTAATCGGTGATTCTTTTTCAGGATCAAATACCCAGTTACGCGTATCGAGCTTGAACGTGCGAACTGGCATTTCCATCCCAGATAACTCAGGTAGTGACGCCAAGGTTAATTCAATACTATCATCACCAATATGCCCCACTAGGGCCAAGTTAACCTCTTCCCAAGTGCGCACTTTTTGTCCTGACACCGCGATAATCTGTTGCGGCTCAACCAATTGAATAACACTGGCAGGACTGTCTAATTTAGTAGTATCAATCACAGGCTTAATCGACGGCGTGCCAATAAGGTACATGAGATACAAGGCTGCAAAAGCAAAAATAAAGTTAGCGATAGGGCCGGCTGACACAATCGCAATCCGTTGCCATACAGTTTTACGGTTAAACGCTTGATCAACTAACTCGGCGGGGACCTCTTCAACACGCTCATCGAGCATTTTGACATAGCCACCCAGTGGGATCATCGCAACCACATATTCAGTTCCGTCTTTACCGACTTTTCGCCAAATTGCTTTACCAAAGCCAATAGAGAAGCGCTCTACTTTGACACCACAGCGACGGGCAACCCAAAAGTGTCCGTACTCATGTGCAGTAATCAAAATACCTAATGCAACAATAAAAGAGCCTAGGCTCCACAAAAAATCTATCATTATTTCCCTGAACTAATTAAGTGCTTTAATGGCAGACATTGCTGTCGCACGGGTTTGAGCATCAAGCTGTAATATATCGTCAATACTCGCTAAGCGTGTCTGTTGTACCAGCTCTAAACAGCGAGCATTTACATTGGCAATATCAGTGAAGCGCATCTGGCCTTTTAAAAACGCATCAACAGCGACTTCATTCGCTGCGTTCAGCACAGTAGTGGCTTCTTGCCCTTGCTCGCAAGCCTGCATCGCTAAGCGTAAACAGGGAAAACGGTCAAAGTCAGGTTCACAAAAGCTTAATTGTCCGACTTTGAAAAAATCCAAAGGTTCAACGCCAGCGTCAATTCTTTGCGGATAGCTCATACAATGAGCAATCGGCGTACGCATATCGGGGTTGCCCATTTGCGCAATAACAGAGCCATCTCGGTATTGCACCATAGAATGAATGAGACTTTGAGGATGAATCACCACTTTCAGTTGCTCAGCTTGAGTATTAAACAACCAGCGAGCTTCAATAAACTCTAAGCCTTTGTTCATCATAGTGGCGGAATCAACAGAGATTTTAGGGCCCATAGACCAGTTGGGGTGATTACACGCCTGAGTCGGCGTCATCGCACTTAACGTGGTTAAATCGGTGTTTAGAAATGGCCCACCGGAACCTGTTAATAAAATATGAGCAATACCTGAAGCGGCTAAATCACAGTAACCTAATTGGGCTTGAACCTGTGTGGGTAAACACTGGAAAATCGCATTGTGTTCGCTGTCGACAGGTAACACAATTGCGCCCGATGTTTTTGCCGTGTGCATAAATAACTCACCCGACATCACTAAGGCTTCTTTGTTGGCTAACAACACCCTTTTGCCAGCTTTAACAGCATCAAATGTTGGCACTAAACCCGCCGCACCAACAATGGCCGCCATCACGGTATCGGTTCGACTGTCGGTCACTAAAGCGTTTAACGCCTCAGCACCGGTTGTCACTTGAGTAATACAGTTGCTCGGCAATAACGACTTAAGCTCCATAGCGGCGCGCTCATCGACCATGTGAGCATATTCAGGTTGATGACTGATACACAGAGCCAGCATGTTATGCACGCTGGTATTAGCCACTAATCCATAGACATGAAAATCAGCAGGATTGTTTGCCACCACACTTAAGGTGCTTGCACCAATTGAGCCTGTCGCCCCTAAAATCACCATATTTTGCATTGGCATCACATCCACATAGCTATGTAGATAAACGTAAATACAGGTAATGCAGCCGTTAGACTGTCGATGCGATCTAAAATCCCACCGTGTCCGGGTAAAATGGTGCCAGAGTCTTTGATATTGGCTGCACGTTTAAACATACTTTCAGACAAGTCACCAAATGCAGATGCAAGTGCTGTAATTAAGGTAACTACAACAAGTAAACCCAGTTCTTGCTCTGGGGCCACATACATAATACCCGCGACCACAACCATAGTGGTCACCAAGCCACCAACTAAACCCTCAAGGGTTTTAGCAGGACTGACACTTGGCATTAATTTACGCTTACCTAACTTACGGCCAGCGAAATAAGCTCCAGTATCGGTAGCCCACACCACTAACATGACGATAAACACTAAAGCACCGCCATAATACGGATGCACATTGCTGCTTAACGATTTGAGGGCAATCAATGAAGCAAAGCACGGAATAAGCGTTAACTGACCAAACATGGATTTCAGCATTGGGCTGTCTTTCCATATTTTGGCGCTTTTGGGGAAACTGAACACCAATGCACTGCTCACTATCCACCAAAATACCCCGATGGTGATGATAGCCAGGTACATAGGGTGTAATTGCCCTTTAAACCACAACACATCAATTGGTACCGCCAAATTAAGCGCGATAAGTAACAAGCCCAGTGTTGCAGTAAAAGACCACTGCGTAACGTTACAGCTTGGGTCAATAAAACTGCCCCACTCTTTTGCTGCAATTAAAAACACTGGGACTAACACCCAAGCAAAAATATTTGCTGGGAGTAAAAATATTGCCCCGAGTACAATTGGGATTAACCACAATGCTGTTATTATTCGTTGTTTTAGCAAAAACTAATCCTCTTAATATTTATATTGCGCGTATCTCTTCAATTTGACTCCCGGTCAAACCAAAACGGCGCTGCCGACTGGCAAAAATGGCAATAGCATCGCGAAATGCTCGCTCATCAAAATCAGGCCATAAGGTGTCAGTAAACACCAATTCGGCATAAGCGGCCTGCCATAAAACAAAATTACTAATGCGGTAATCACCGCCAGTACGGATCATTAAATCAACTTCGCTCTGATTTTGCATGCACAAATGTTCATTTAAGGCCTCTTCGGTCATCTGACTGCTGCTGATTTCACCACTTTCCACTTTTTCGGCTAATTTCTGTGCAGCTTGTAAGATATCCCAACGGCCACCATAGTTCGCCGCCACATTTAATATCAATCCAGTATTGTTGGTGGTTTTCTCTTGGGCTGCGGCAATTTGTTTCTGCAAACGAGTCGAGAAGCGACTCGTGTCACCAATAATATTGAGCCTAACTTGGTTTTTGTCGAGCAATTTTAATTCACGATGTAACACGGTAAAAAACAGTTCCATCAACAAACTGACTTCTTTATCTGGTCGGCGCCAATTTTCACTGGAGAAGGCAAACAAGGTTAATGATTCAATACCCAGTTGACTTGCTGTACTAACTGCACGGCGCACCGCTTTAACACCTGCTTTGTGACCAAAAACCCGAGCTTTACCCTGCAGTTGCGCCCAGCGGCCATTACCATCCATAATAATCGCAACATGCTTGGGCAGAGATTGTTTTACTACATCAGATAATTGTCCCGGCAAAACTTGCGAAGTCATATGCTCCGAATCGGCTTTAGGGTCTGATCCAAACTCAACTGTAGACGACATCTACGACAATCCTTTATAAAAACAAACGCCGTGTAGTATACCCTTACACGGCGTGTTAACTCTAGCGTCTAAATTGACAGATTATACTTCCATCAACTCTTTTTCTTTCGCTGCTAAGATCTGGTCAATATTTTTGATTGATGCATCAGTATGCTTTTGCACCTCATCTTCACTACGACGTACATCATCTTCTGTGCATTCTTTGGCTTTTTCAAGCTTCTTAACTTCACTAATAGCATCACGACGAACGTTGCGAATCGCAATTCGGCCATTTTCAGCTTCGTTACGTACCACTTTGATGAAGTCTTTACGACGTTCTTCAGTTAACGAAGGTAATGGAATACGCAAAGTAGCACCCGCTGTCATTGGGTTTAAACCCAAGTCAGAGCTCATAATAGCTTTCTCTACCGCTTGAACCATAGTTCTATCGAACACACTAACCGTTAAGGTACGAGAATCTTCTACGCCTACGTTTGCCACTTGCTTAAGCGGTGACATAGAGCCGTAACAAGACACTTGGATAGAATCTAATAAACTTGGGTGTGCGCGACCGGTGCGAACTTTCGCCATTTGATTTTTAGTCGCATCTACACATTTACCCATGCGCTCTTGCGCATCTAACATAATAGTATCAATCACAATAGTTTCCTTTTTGTCACAAATTCACGTGTGTTTGAGCATTAGCCTAAGAATGACACATGCAATAAAACCGCTCAAACAGTTAAATGATATAATGTAAATATTTTCTGTGTCTGTGATTAAGCAGATTGTTTACTGCTAATAATCGTACCTTCTCTCTCACCCATAATAACGCGGCGAAGTGCTCCTGGCTTATTCATATTGAATACCAGAATAGGCATATTATGATCACGAGCCATAGTAAATGCAGCAAGATCCATTACTTTAAATTCTGATTCAAGAACTTCAGCATAACTAAGTGCGTCATATTTAACCGCTTCAGGATCTTTCATTGGGTCAGCAGAGTATACACCATCGACTTTAGTGCCTTTTAATACCACTTCAGCTTCAATCTCAATACCACGTAAACAGGCTGCAGAATCAGTTGTACAAAAAGGATTACCCGTACCCGCAGCAAAAATCACTACTCGGCCAGACTTTAATAAACTAATTGCTTCTGTCCAGGTGTAATCATCACACACACCTTTAAGCGGGATAGCAGACATAAGACGAGCATTAACATATGCACGGTGCAAGGCATCACGCATGGCTAAGCCATTCATTACGGTTGCTAACATACCCATGTGATCGCCCACCACGCGGTTCATACCAGCTTTTGCTAAGCCTTCACCACGAAACAGATTACCACCACCAATAACCACGCCAACTTGGATACCAAGTTCAACAAGCTCTTTCACTTCTTGAGCCATACGATCAAGTACTTTAGGGTCAATGCCGAAGCCTTCTTCACCCATTAATGCTTCACCGCTTAATTTAAGCAGAATGCGTCTAAACGCTGGTTTTGGATTGGTGCTCATAATTTTCATCCTGATCATAACAAAACCGCAGCGGTTGCTGCGGTCTTAGGGTATTTAGATAAAAGCGATTACGCTTTTTTAGTAGCAGCAATTTGCGCAGCTACTTCAGCAGCAAAATCTTCTGCCTTCTTCTCGATACCTTCACCAACTTCTAAACGTACGAAGTTAGTTACTGTTGCGCCTTTAGATTTCAGTACTTCGCCAACAGTTTTCTTTGGTTCCATGATGAAAGCTTGACCAGTAAGAGAGATCTCACCAGTGAACTTCTTCATACGACCAACAACCATCTTCTCAGCGATGTCAGCAGGCTTGCCTTCATTCATCGCGATTTCGATTTGAAGTGCTTGCTCTCTTTCTACAAGTTCAGCAGGAACATCTTCAGGGTTGACGAAATCTGGCTTAGAAGCAGCAACATGCATTGCGATATGCTTCAATGTTTCTTCATCAGCTTCACCGGCTACAACAACACCAATGCGCTCACCGTGGCGGTAAGAAGCTAGGTTTGCACCGTCGATGTACTCAACGCGACGAACGTTGATGTTTTCGCCGATTTTAGTCACTAGAGCAACACGAGTTTCTTCAAACTGTGTTTTTAACTCTTCAATAGTCACTTTAGATGCAGCAGCAACGTCTAACACTGCGTTAGCAAATGCTAAGAAGTTTGAATCTTTTGCAACGAAGTCAGTTTGGCAGTTAACTTCTAATAGTGCAGCGAAACCTTCGCCATTCTTGATTAGAATTGTACCGTCAGCAGCGATGTTACCTGCTTTTTTAGCAGCCTTCGCAGCGCCGCTTTTACGCATGTTATCAATCGCTAGTTCGATGTCACCGTCAGTTTCAGTCAGTGCATTCTTACAGTCCATCATGCCAGCGCCAGTGCGGTCACGAAGTTCTTTAACTTGGGCAGCAGTAATCGCCATTGTTAAATCCTCTAATTTAATTCGTCTAATATTGCATTTATAAAACAGGGGCCAATAGGCCCCTGTTCACCAATTATCTTATTGGCAAATAAGGGGGATGCTAAGCATCACGCCTTATTAAACAGCTTCTACGAAACCGTCTTGCTCTGCTTGAACAGCTAAATCTTGACCACGGCCAGCGTTAGCAGCTGCAGCAACAGAAGAAGTGTACAAACGGATAGCACGCATAGCGTCATCGTTACCAGGAACGATATAGTTAACACCGTCTGGTGCAGAGTTGGTATCAACAACTGCAACAACTGGGATACCTAGGTTGTTAGCTTCTTTAATAGCAATATGCTCATGGTCAGCACCGATAACGAATAATACGTCAGGTAAACCGCCCATGTTTTTAATTCCGCCTAAAGACTTTTCTAATTTGTCTAATTCGCGTGAACGCATTAACGCTTCTTTCTTAGTTAACTTGTCGAAAGTACCGTCTACAGACTGGCTTTCTAGCTCTTTAAGACGCTTGATTGACTGACGAACAGTTTTCCAGTTGGTTAACATGCCGCCTAACCAACGGTGATCAACATAGTACTGATCACAAGAAAGTGCAGATGCTTTGATGGCTTCGCCAGCAGCGCGCTTAGTACCTACGAATAATACTTTACCTTTCTTAGAAGCAATGTTGCTAATGAAAGCTAGAGCTTCGTTGAACATTGGTACTGTATGCTCAAGGTTAATGATGTGTACACCATTACGAGCACCGAAGATGAAAGGCTTCATCTTTGGGTTCCAGTAACGAGTTTGGTGACCGAAGTGAACACCAGCTTGTAGCATTTCGCGCATTGTAACAGTAGTCATTGTATATACCTTAATGTAAGGGGTTAGACCTCCACGCATCCCATGTTTTCGACTTTCTAACTTCCGTTAAGAATGAGAAAGCACCCCGAAAAATGTGTCGATACGTGTGTGATTTAGTATTTAAGTTAATTGCCATGTATAATAGCCGCCATATTTTACGATTTGCCGAACATGATGTACATCTCGCTTAAAAAGCGTCGATTGACATTATATTTACTCGAACCGTACAACAACGAACTTACACATAACGGCGCGCTTTATACCATAAACGGCAAGTAAATACAAATTTTTGCCGTAAAATCCTTGGATAAAACATGCCTATTTTGACCGTCAAAAGATAGAGAGTTTTCATGAGTATAGTGATCAAAAATGCAGACGAAATAGAAAAAATGCGCGCAGCGGGTAAATTAGCAGCGCAAGTCTTAGAAATAGTCGCTCCATATGTTAAGGCTGGAGTCACCACAAATGAATTAAATGACATTTGTGCTAAATATACTGAAGAGCAAGGTGCTATCTCTGCACCACTGAATTATCACGGATTTCCAAAGTCTATTTGTACCTCGGTAAACGAAGTCGTCTGCCACGGTATTCCTTCTGACTACGTGTTAAAAGAAGGCGACATGATTAACCTCGATATTACGGTTATTAAAGACGGTTATCATGGTGATACCTCTAAAATGTTTCTGATTGGTGAAGTGTCAGCAAAAGACAAACGTTTAAGCCGCATTGCCCAAGAAAGCTTATATTTAGCCATTCGCAAAGTGCGTCCTGGGTTAAAATTAGGCGAAATTGGCACGACTATCGAAAAATTCATCAAAACAAGTAAAACAGGGCTTGATAAGTATTCCATCGTGCAAGATTATTGTGGTCATGGTATTGGCACTGGATTCCACGAAGAGCCTCAAGTTGTTCATTATAAAAATAATGATAAAACCGTGCTAAGACCAGGGATGTGCTTTACGATTGAACCGATGATCAATGCGGGTCGTCATACCACCGTATTGAATAAAAGTGATAATTGGACCGTCACCACCTCAGATAGTAAAAATTCGGCACAGTGGGAACACACGCTTTTAGTGACCCAAACTGGTGTAGAAGTGTTAACTTTGCGTGAAGAAGAAGACTTTCCTCGTATTATTAATCACTAAAAATTAAAAGAGTAAGGACATCAATGAATACTGCGCTGGCCGCCAAAAACACATTAATTGACCTAAACCAGCGCTTAGTTGAGCAGTACACTGCAAAACACCCAATTGCTGATATTGTTAAACACCGTAGTCAATTTGTTGATGCTTTACTCATACAAACTTGGCAAGATTTTGGCCTCAATAATGGCCACATTGCCTTGGTTGCTGTTGGCGGTTATGGTCGCGGCGAGCTGCACCCTCATTCAGACGTAGACTTACTGTTTTTGGTCGACGATGAACCATTATCGCCAGAAACTGAAACTCTGCTGAGTCAATTTATTACCTACCTTTGGGATACAGGGCTTGAAATAGGCCACAGTGTTCGCACCATAGCGCAAACCATTGAACAAGGTAAGTCAGACATCACCATTGCCACGAATTTGATTGAAGCCAGATTGCTTACCGGCAGTGAATTTCTGTTTGACGTATTATATGACGCCATTCGTCAACAAGACTTTTGGCCCTCATATGACTTTTATAACGCCAAAAAAGACGAACAATCGGCACGCCACAGCAAAGCCAGTGCCTTTGATTTAGAACCTAACATCAAAACCTGCCCTGGCGGATTACGCGATATTCAGACCATAGCCTGGGTCGCGATGCGCCACTTTGACGCAGCGACATTAGAAGAACTGGTCGAATACGACTTTTTGTCACCGGCAGAGTTAGCCGAACTCATTGAGTGCCAAAATTTTCTGTGGGAAATTCGCTTTGCCCTGCACATCACAGCTAATCGCAACGAAAACCGCCTACTCTTCGACTTGCAACGCCAAATAGCCAGTTTATTAGGTTACGAAGATGCCACTCAATTAGCTGTTGAGCAAATGATGAAACGCTATTATCGCACGGTGCGCCGCGTGATGGAGCTCAATCAAATGCTGTTGCAATTGTTTAAGCGCGCGACTTTGGGCCATACAAAAGCGCTTGAGATACAGCCTATTAGCGATGTTTACCAACGTCGCGGGCGTTACATCGAAGTATTGGGATGATGATTTATTTAGTCTCCACAACGAAGAGATATTACGCTTATTTCTGTTGGTGGCTAAAAACTCTAATATTCAAGAAATCTACGCGCCTACTCTCAGGTTATTACGCAATGCCCGTAGAGCCTTAACGACACCGTTACAAGAAAACCCTGCCTGTCGTAAAGTGTTTATGGAGATCTTAAAACATCCTCGCGGCATAGCGGCATTTTCATTAATGCATCGACACGGCATTTTATCGTCTTACCTACCTGCTTGGCGCAAAATTGAAGGCCAGATGCAGTTTGATTTATTTCATGCCTATACCGTTGATGAGCACACCCACAGATTACTGCTCAATATTGAACGTTTCTCACAAGCAGAACAAAAAGATGAATTCCCACTGGGCGCCATCTTAATTAATCAATTACCGAAAAAAAGGCTTATTGGTACTCGGGGCCATTTTTCATGATATCGCCAAAGGCCGCGGCGGTGATCACAGTAAACTGGGCTCCAAAGATGCAATCGATTTTTGCAAATTGCATGGCATGAATGATCACGACGGACGTTTGGTGGCATGGTTAGTTGAAAATCATCTAGTAATGTCGATCACTGCGCAACGAAGAGATATTTCAGATCCAGAGGTCATAGCACTGTTTGCTGAAAAAGTGCGCGATGCCGCGCATTTAAGTTATTTGTACTGCCTTACCGTTGCCGACATTTGCGCCACCAATGAAAAAACGTGGAATAATTGGAAAGGATCATTGCTGCGGGATTTGTATTTTGCCACCCAACGGGTATTAGCTCGGGGTAAAGAAAAACCTATCGACGTAAAAGCACGAGTACAAGAGATCCAAGCCAAAGCGAAAAAAGAACTGATCCGCCGCGGGTTGAAAGAAAAAGACATGGATACACTGTGGTCACGGTTTAAGTCGGAGTATTTTTTACGTCATCAACCAACCCAAGTTGCTTGGCATGCAGAAGCGATTTTAAAACATCATCACGATGATCCATTAGTGTTAATGTCAAAACATACTACTCGTGGTGGCACTGAACTGTTCGTCTACAGTAAAGATAAACCAAAACTTTTTGCTACTGTAATGACCGTTTTAGACAATAAAAACATTAATGTTCATGACGCCAACATCATGACATCAAAAGATAATTATGCACTCGACACCTTTGTTATTTTAGAACAAGATGGCGAACCTATTGTGCAATTATCTCGCATTCAAAGTATCCGCAAGGCGCTCGAAAAAGCCCTAGCCAGTGAAAACCCTAAATTACCAAAATTTAGAAAATTAGCGCGGATCATGAAACCTTTTAATGTTGCGACTCATGTGAGTTTCTTACCCAGTGCCCGCCATGGTACAAGTATGATGGAATTAATTACCTTAGATACGCCAGGTCTGCTGGCCAAAGTCGGTGATACCTTTTATCGTTGTAACGTTACACTGTTAGCGGCAAAAATTACCACTATCGGTGAACGTGCAGAAGACTTCTTTATTTTACAAAACCAAAATGCGACAGCCCTAGATGAGCAACAGCAGCAACAATTATCTGATGCGCTTACACTGGCGCTAAAATCATCTAACTAATTTTTTTTAACCTTAATTTTTACGCTACTAATCATTTAATACCGGGAGAAAACAATGGAGGCTTTACGCCAACGCATTGAAGCAGCATTCGAAACACGTCAAGACATCTCACCTTCAAGTGTTGAACCTAGTGTTCGCGCCGATGTGGAGACAGTGATCAGTATGCTCGATAAAGGCCAAGCACGTGTTGCAGAGAAAATTGATGGCGAATGGCATGTTCATCAATGGCTTAAAAAAGCGGTGCTACTGTCTTTCCGCATTTTTGATAATGGCGTGATTGAAGGTGGCGACACTAAGTATTTCGACAAAGTCCCACAAAAATTTGCCGATTATGATCAAGCTCGTTTTCAAGCTGAAGGTATTCGCGTTGTGCCACCAGCCACCGTTCGTAAAGGGTCATTTATCGGTAAAAATACCGTATTAATGCCATCTTACGTTAACTTAGGTGCCTATGTTGATGAAGGCACTATGGTTGATACATGGGCAACGGTAGGTTCGTGTGCGCAGATAGGTAAGAACGTTCATCTTTCAGGTGGTGTGGGTATTGGTGGCGTATTAGAGCCATTACAAGCCGGACCAACCATTATTGAAGATAACTGCTTTATTGGTGCTCGCAGCGAAATCGTTGAGGGTGTGGTGGTTGAAGAAGGCAGTGTGATTTCAATGGGCGTTTACATTGGCCAAAGCACACGGATTTTCGACCGTGAAACCGGTGAAGTACATTATGGTCGAGTGCCAGCAGGTTCGGTTGTAGTATCAGGTAATTTACCATCAGCTTGCGGCACATACAGTTTATATGCAGCCATTATTGTTAAAAAAGTCGATGCTAAAACCCGTGGCAAAGTGGGTATTAATGAACTATTACGTATCGTTGATTAATCTTGCTCAACAGCGATAAATAGATAAAAGGCTCCTAGGAGCCTTTTTTATGGCGTTGATAATATTTACTGAACAAATTCACTTATCCAGTCAAATTGACAAAAAGCATCGACTCACATCAATAACCTAGATTAATTAAATCTGTAATAAGCTAGTACATTGGCTTATTAGGCATTAACCAATAATGCATTAGCTAATATTTTCCAGGTGAGCATACCGATAACCTGATGCTTGTCATTGTGAACAATCAAATAGTTTGCATTGGTTGTTTCCATCATGAGTTTGGCATCATTCAAAATCGTACTGTCAGATATCATATCGACCTTATGCATCATTACCTGATGCACACGCTTATTAAGCAGGCTTCTATCCACTGCGCGCTCTGCTGCGGTATCTAAAAAAGGGCTGTGCCAAAATGCCAAGGTATTGTTATCGATGACACCAATGGGCGTGCGATGTTGTTCTGACAGTACCACAGCCACATCCATTTTAGCCTTTTTCATCATCGCTTCTGCATGCTCAAGAGTATGGTACTCCTCAAGAAATACAACCGGAGCTAATAGCAAACCGCTCACGACTCCCGCGTCTTTAAAGTCTTTACTCGCTAAAATATCCAAGCATGCATCAACAACAACCTCATCGTATATTTTACCTCTGCCCTTTAGTAAATCTTGGGTTAGCACTGCCATGCCAAGGGCGGGGCGATAAGGTCGATGGCTAAGTATTGATTCGGCAACGTCGGCTACGGCAATGATCTTAGCCTCAAGTATAATATCATCAGCTTTTAATCCTTTAGGGTAACCAGAGCCATCTAAACGTTCATGATGCTGGAGGATCATTTGTTTGATCGGCCATGGGAAATCGACTTCACTAACAATCAGCGCCCCTTGCTCGGGATGCTGTTTAACCAAGCCAAATTCAGCATCACTCAGTTTTGATGTTTTAGACAGGATCTGACTAGGGATGGCCAATTTACCAATATCATGGATCAATGAGCCCAGTTTAAGTCCTTCTAAACGATCTGGAGGTAAACTCATTTTCTCACCAATAAGATAACTTAATTGTGCCACTGACTTTTGATGCCCTGCGGTGTATGCATCTTTAAGCTCTAGCGCCTCGGAAATAGCCCCTATAAGTTGGACTAAAATCGAGGTCATCTTTTCTTTTTGGATTTTAATGATGCTCGACTGCCGAGAGACGGCCTTCATGGTGCGAGGTAATTCGATACAGTGCCATAAAATTGTAGCAAAAATACTCAAGGATTTTGCATCAACTTGGGTATAGGTGGTGTCCCGATTACCCACCCCAATAATACCGACTAATTTTTTGCGATAATGAATAGGGACGCATAAATGGTTTTTAAAGGCAAAAAAGCCATCTTCTTGGGTGTTATTTTTAGACAACACAGTTAAATCATTATGAATAACGGGTTTGCCAGTACGAATGGTTTCGGCCCAAATACCAGAATTGGCTTTATACTCTTGGCCCTTGGAGAGGGTAAAATAATCAGCTACCGCTTCATTCCACGCAGTGCTAACGATTTGATTCTTTTTTTCATCAAATTTGTGTAAGTAACCCACTTTAGATTGGGTTAACGACAAGCCTTGGTTTATCGCAGTGGTAAATACCAAATCAGGACGAGCATTAATGACTTCTTCTATTTGATTAAGCCAATCATCACTTGAAAGTATCGCTTGATGATAATCAGGATGGAGCTGTGACAACCACGCTTTGTCTAACTCGATTACAATCACCGTTATACACCAATGCTGATCACTTTCTTCTATAGGAGTCATGGTAGCTTGAAATGCATTACCTTTATCATCAACAAAATTGATAACATGATCGATATGGCGATTGTTAAAATCGATGTTGTCTAATGTAAGAGCGGAAAAGGCATGCGAAAGCGGTTGTTTTAAAATAGCCGCTATAGGTTTATTGACTAATTTATACAATGGCTCACTCAGCTTAATTAACTCAAGCCTGTCATTAAAAATACCCCAACACAGTTTGGCTGTGTTAGGCAATTCAGATGGTTTTAAGAATAAGTCAGCTTTGTGTAGCATGGTGGGCCCTATTTAATATTTTCAATCGGCATAGGAAGTGGTTTAACTTAGCGAGGTCGAGGATTTCAATATTTCTCCCTAAAATTGACCTTACGCTATGACGCATATTGTTTAAATAGCGTATCGCCCTTCAACACCAAATAGATACAATAACGATAGGAATTACGACAGCATACCATTGATAATATTAAACAACCCTAACGATTATCTTTGACTAGTTCAAAGCGTGTTACTCGCTTAAACTGAATAACTGCAACATCCATGTTCCGCTCTGTAAGACCAACACTCAAGTAAGGCTACACAGTTTATGTAACGCCTTACTTGGGCGCTTTTTTGTAGTATATGACCGATAAATAACGACGTTAAAAGACTACCGTTTTATTACCGTACACCACAACTTGTTCATTTAATACTAATTGTAGCGCTTTGCTTAATACGCTTTTTTCAACATCACGACCGTTATGTGCTAACTCTTCAGCACTGTAACTATGATCAACTGAAATCACATCTTGTTTGATAATCGGCCCTTCATCTAAAAGATTATTCACAAAGTGTGCTGTTGCACCAATAATTTTGACGCCGCGATCCCAAGCCTGCTTGTACGGAGATGCTCCAATAAAAGCCGGCAAAAATGAATGATGAATGTTAATGATCTTATCTGGAAATGCTGACACAAATTCAGGCGTTAACACTCGCATATATTTAGCCAACACTAAAAAATCAGTCTCATAAGGCTGAATTACCGCCAACATCGCCTGCTCATGTTCCTGACGATTTAACCCTTCGTGGCTAACATAATGAAATGGAATATCAAATTTTTCAGTCAACGGCTGCAGCACATCGTAATTCCCCACTACAGCAGCAATCTCAACGTCTAAGCCGCCGTAATAGGATTTCATCAAAATATCACCTAAACAATGGGCTTCTTTTGTCACCATGATCACAATACGTTTTTTACCCATATCGACCAATTTCATCCGATTCTGGGTAGGCAATACCGCGCGTAACTCACTTAATAGCCGTTCATCATCAAACTGACCTTCAAGTTCTGCGCGCATAAAAAAGCGCCCTTGTGTGTGGTCTACAAATTCGGTGTTTTTAATAATGTTTAATTGATGAGCGAAACATACACTGGTAATTTTGGCAATCAAGCCTTGGGCATCGGCACAATCGGTTATCAGCACTTTTCGCTGTAAAACAGGTGGGTTAATAATGGTATGATCTTGTTGGCTCACGCGTACAACTCCTCTTTAAAGACTGTTCAACAGTGTGCCATTTAAAAAGATTTTTGGGTGAGGTTTTTAGTGATAAATTTTCATAAAATGAAAATTATCTCCTTTTTAATCTCATGTTCTAAACAATGGCCGCCAAATTAAGCCAAAATTCAACACAACTACATATAACGGCTGTCATTAGCGTCGAGAATCTAAATATTTTTGCAGTAATTTACGCAGTGTTTCCGCTTTAGTCCCATAGACAACTTGAACACCTTTACCCATTACCACCACGCCTTTAGCGCCCAAGCGCATCAGTCTGGCTTTATCAATTAAATGCGCTTGGTTAACACTAATACGTAAGCGGGTTAAACAAGCGTTAATTTCAACTATATTATCGCGCCCACCTAATGCCGAAATCATCGCTCTTAAGCTCTCTTTGGGTTTTGCGGGTATATCGCTTTGTTCTATTCGCCCTGGGGTTTTTAAGTTAAATGCTAAAATGCTGGCCCTAAAAATAGCGTAATAGATCACAGCTGTGAGCGGACCTAATACCAAAATCCAATGAGTATTGGCAGAGCGAGAAAACAATAACGTAAAATCCACCAATCCATGAGAAAACACAATACTGTGATGAATGTCGAGCAAAATGCACACGCTATAGGCAATACCAGTGAGTAATGCATGGACAATAAATAAGATAGGCGCAACAAACATAAAGGCAAATTCAATCGGCTCTGTCACCCCAGTTAGCCAGCTGGCCGTGGCAGCGGATAACATAATACCTGCCACTCTATTGCGCTCAGCTTTATCAGCACAACGCCAGATAGCTAATGCGGCAGCAGGTAAGCCCCACATTTTTATCAAATAGCCGCCTGCGAGATTTCCAGCTAATGGGTCACCAGCGAGATAGCGAGCCACCTCACCTCGCACTACTGTACCTTGGTTAATATATTGACCTATTTCAAGATAAAATGGCGCATTCCAAATATGATGTAACCCAAGCGGAATTAATAAACGTTCAACCGTACCGTAGACCCCAAAAGCAATGGCAGGATCTTGATACACGGACCAATCAGAAAGATGTTCGATAACACGAGATAACGGTGGCCATACATGGATTAAAAGATAAGCCAACGCCATAGAGAGAGGAATAACAATGATGGGCGCACTGCGGCGACCTTCAAAAAATGAAAAAAATAGCTGGTAATTTAACATGATGACTAATGTTTACCGCTAAACAAGTGATCGCACCAACTAGCATACCGCCAGCGATGCCAGTATCAATGGTTTGCATCCCCCACAATGGCCGCGAAACCAGGCCATAAATATCTGTGAGGGCCCCCATGGTAGATAGAAAAACACCAAAACCAAAGACTGCAGAAAAAGCAGCAATACCTTGATCACGGCAAAATCCAATGGCTACTGCGACACTAAACAACAATGGCATCATGGTAAACACTAAGTTACCGACTGCAGACAAGACAGTATTTAATTCTGTTGGGATAAATGGCAGCGGATTAAACGTTAACCCTAACATCACCCCAGCAGCAGGTAAAATAGCAATTGGAATCAGCAGAGCTTGACTAAGACGCTGGGCAAATTTAAACCATTGTTGCGTAATAAAACTTACGCTACGTTTACCGATATAACGGTGCTGTGCCAAGTGGCTATCCATGTTTTAGCTTCTATTTCGGGTTCCATCGTTTCACAGGCATCGATCTCTAACCGTTCAGTCAGGGGTTTTGCACCTAATTCAGTAAATAATTCATCAAATTGTTTTATCGCACCACAATAGGTTTCGTAGCTTGAATCACCTAAGCCAATAAGGCTGTATTGCAATGAGGGCAGATACGGTGCGTTGGATTTAAGTTCATTAAACCAAGGCGCAATATCTTCAGGTAAGTCACCTTGTCCAGTAGTGGACGATACGACTATTAGTAGCTCATTCTGTGGTGGCACAAAACCTAATAATTCATTAGGTTGCCAAAGTTTAGCGGTAAAACCTAATTTTGCAATCTCCTTAGTCACTGTTTCAGCAGTAAATTGTGCACTACCATAAACGGTACCAAAAACAATATTGACCATTTTCATGGTATACTTTTCCCCTTAAATTAAATACTATGTAAAATACCTTGAGTGTTAATGACTTACCTTACTGTATTCTTTTAGTCTCTCGCAAGTGTCTTTATGCTGCTAAGGTTAAATCAATAGGGTCAAAGCGGGTTGGCTCAAAGTGAAATAACGCCACAATGGAATCTAGACCATGCGACAAGTGAGCCGAAAGCGAAAACTCAAACTCCAGCATAAATCTGCCCACATACGCCGTAATTACTATTTTCATATTGAACAACAAAATCATAAGCTTATTCCCCCCTATTGCTGAGTTCGAAAAGCTCAAAAAAGCGATTGCCGATCACATAGAATAAATCAGCGTCTTAGGGTGTTAACTAAGTAACATACTTGGCATAGATGATAATTGATCATCATCCCAGCCAAATGCAGCGAAAATATCTAGCCATTCTGCTTCTAACTCAGTTTCTATATGCATCGGTTGCTGTGTCACCGGATGGGTAAACTGCAAACTTTTTGCTATCAACCATAAACGATTAATACCGAAATGCTCACGAAAAAACTTATTTTGTTTACCATCACCATGGGTAGTATCACCAACGATGGGATGACGTAAATGCGCCATATGACGGCGTAATTGATGCTTACGCCCAGTATGAGGGCTTAATCTTACTAATCCGAAACGGCTAGAAGGATAACGACCTGAGCTAAAGGGTATTTCAGCATTCAATAGAGGTTGGTAATCCGTCACCGCTTGTTGTGCTGCTTTATTGGGATCGACATGTTTGTCCCCCAAATCATCAAATTCTTGTTTCAGGGCATAATCTAACCTGCCAGACTCGTGCATATTGCCACGAATAATGGCTAAGTATTGCTTCTTAATACTGTGATCGGCAAATTGCTCACATAATGCCCGAGCCACCTCACTCGATTTAGCAAACAGCAATACGCCAGATGTCGGACGGTCTAAGCGATGCACTGGAAACACATGACAACCCACTAAATCACGGGTCATCTGCATCGCAAAAAAACGCTCTCTTCGAGCTAAATAACTGCGATGAACTAATAAACCTGCGGGTTTATGTATTGCAACAATATGCTCGTCTTCAAATAATATCTCGACATGAGGAGGCTGTACGTCGTCTAAGTCAGTGTCTTCAGCACTATAATTCATGTCATCAGAGCTTATTTGCCCAAATAAATCATCATTATCCAATGAGTATTCAGCATCGTTATCTTTTGTCATCTTTATCACTTTACTTATTTTGTATTGGGCTAAGCCTATTGGGTCAAGCTTTGTTGGCATAGGGTATATAGGATTAATGTGGCTGACGTTATTGTTCGCTTAACGCTGGCTGAGCAATATATCAAATTGCCGTAACTGGGCAATCATCACCTCACCATGGGGCTTACTTTGCCATACGTGCTCAGCCATAGGGGCTAACGCCATATTGCTTGGCAAAGGATGTCGTTGTACAACAAGCTCGGTCATCTTTGGAATAAAAATAAACTGCAACCATTGCTCAAATGCCATTACATCACAGCAAAATGGTGCCGTACTGGTCATTGCTGATACAGGAGGTAAAATATCAGACCACAGCTGAAACTCCTTAAGCAATTGTTCTAATTTAATTAAATGATTTTGGCTGGTTAAATAAAGCATAAAAGTGAACGACAACATCAAGGCTAAGTCGGAATATGATATCATTTAGCGCATTGAATACCCATCCAACATATGTGATTTAGTGACAACACCCATGACCGAGATAACTACCCTAAGCCAGTTTCTGACGACCGCAAATACTCAATTCCAAATATACGATTTAGGTCGCCGAGTGCAACATATCGATATGTTAGCCTTTCAGCAAATTGACTCTTTATTGGCGCCGTATCCTTATCCCATTCAAGGCCATGCGCAGTTTGCAATCGTATTTTGGCAACAAGCACAATTACCCTATATCTGGTTTGTAAAATTACCTTTAGATGAGCAAGGTTTATTATCACCTGCGCCGCGAACTCAGTTTATTAAAATGATTTTAGAGGCCTTGGGTCGTAACCCAACCCAAGCATTAACTGATGAACAGCAAGAGCAATTAGCCAATCATCCATTTAGCTTTAAGCCAAATCAACATAAACTGGCATTATTTAATGCCTTAGTGAGGCTTCAGCTTAATCAACCGGCATCGAGTCAATACGAATTTGCCGCACAGTATTTGTCTGGGCAAGCAGCGCATGACACATGGCCACAACTGGGTGTTCAAGGTTTAGCAGATCTTTGCGTTCGCGCACACCAATTTAACCATCTTGATGACATAATCAACGCCCTTGATAATGCTCCTATTGAAGTAAAAGCTGCACTTTGCCAAAGCTTGGAGCACATTAATCTTGATAAGCGCCTTGCTGAACACTTGTTTAGTCAATTACAACAAGCTGAAGATCATCTAAAGGTCATGTATTTAGCGGCATTAGCGTCCAATGTGCACTACAGCATGACAGCGATTAATCAGTTAAATGACCAGCAAGCTCTGGATGAAAACACCTTAATCACCATTGCGGCTCGTAACTGGTTAGCCCTAAAAGATGATGACACTCGTAAACACTATTTAGAAGCACTTGCAAAGCAGCCGCAGCACTTCTTTAATCAAGTATTTGCTGATATCGTGGCAATACCAAGCTTGCGTCCGGGATTATTAGCTGACTTAAGGAATCCAGACAGAAGCATTCAACTAGCGACCGCTATTGGCGGATTATTTAGGGCAACCAGCCTATGATGAGTGATTTTTTAATATTTGTTGCTTTAATTGTTGTTGGCGCTTTTTTGGCAATTAAGACAAATGGCCGAACTTAGCCGAACTGTCGTAGAGCAGTCGTGTAAAAAAACAGAACGTACAATTGCTCGCCATTGCAATGGAATCGGCTCGTCCGAGTATTGGTGGCACGACAGGCATTTGTTGGAAAGCAACTTTTATGTTCGAATTTAGCACCGACGGTTTAAACCAATATCGTGGACACATCATGATGCATGGTAATCGTGCGACTAAGATTGAATGGCCTATTTTCCCGGAGCCAGAATGGATGGATGCCCCTATGGCCAGTGGTAAATTTGGCGGATGCGGCAGCAGTAAAAGTTGCGATTCAGGCAAATGCCATTAATGAGGTTAACTTGACGCTATTTTGCACTCTTGAGCAAGATAGCGTTTTATTGTTGTTCAATGCCCGAGAACTAAACATTACTGTTCATCTATTTGTTAATAGCATTGCTCTTACCAGCATTAAGCTTGAGGTTTGTTAATCATTTTATAATCGTGATAAGTCACCGTTTGGATACTATCAAGCGATTTGAAAATTGCCGCCGTTCCTTCGATGGTGGTTGATGTATGTTCTGGCATCGCTAAACCTTCGAACACAGCAAACCCTAATTCTAATTCAAATTTTGTCAAGGTGACTGAAAATGCCGGATTCAGATCATCGGTATTACTGATCAGTATTTTTTTCAGCTGTTTGGATGCTTTATCTAAATAAAGCATTCCAGTAAGAGCAGCATTATCAAGTTCTTCAATATTAGGAACAAATTTAAACGCTACACTCGTTTCATCTTCAGCCACCAAAACAAGTGTGGTTAAATCAATAAGATCAGAAAATGCTAACTCATGGCTGTTCTCATCTTTATCCTCTTTAAGATCTTGTTGATGTTGCTGATATTTGTCTGTGCGCTTTTTATCAGGTTTTTCACCATTTTCAGACACCAAGGTCCATCGCTGCATTTCAGGCTGTGAAGCATCAAATCGTTCAACTCGTGTTAAGTCAGGCATAACAGTATGCTGAACATATTGCCAACGTACATTTGCATCATCGGTGTTATGGTTAATCTCACTTAATGCCTGCTCAACCCATTGCAACTCCTCAGGAGTCACCTCGGCATTAGCTTTGTAACACGTAAAAGCAATACTGATCACTAAAGCTAACGTAAACACATTCATACTATTCCCTCTTATACTAAACTCACATCAACTGTTTACAATTTGACAACATTACCAAGATAAGTTCCGATTATAGCCAAAAAAACACAAAAGAAAGGCCGCGACATTAACTGCCGCGGCCTCTTGATCTCTTGTTAAGCTTTCCAGCTATAAATGTGCTCCCTGCACCATCCATGCGTATCGCTTGCTTCCTGCTATGTCCTTGTTCAATCCTTGATGTTCCTTGTACAATTAAGTACTTTCCATCTTACTCGATTATCCTTTTACCGAGCCTGCTCCATCCTGAGCGTGTCCTTATATCATCCATGAAATTCTTAACATATCCTGTCGCAAATCATTTGCGTAGCATCTTGCATCCACTGCACATTATCATCCTGATAATGTTATAAAACCTGCTTAATCCGCTAGTGCGTCCATTGAGCAAGCTTAGCGTTTCATCCTGAAACTTAATATCGTCCGTTATGTCCGTATAATCATGGTCTTCCTAGACCTATTTACTACCTTGTAATGTCCCCTTCCTAGGTACGAGATAAATAATAGTTCATTTACCTCAACCTAAACAGGTACCTCTAAATGATTAAAATATCCCGCTGATAATGAAAAATTAACTATCTAACAAAATCATAAGCTTAGATTTAAAAAAGAAATAATCACCATTAATTAGGTGATTCATCTCACATGCTTTGTGAGATATATCTCACAAAAATGCAGGCTAAAAAGGTAAGCATCAGGTTAACGTTTAACACTAATCAAACATTTATTCTGAGTAAATAGCACGAATACTCGCCTCAACTCGCTTTTATGGTCATTTTACCCAAATAGCTTCATTTCAAGACTCGCAGATAACACCCGAATAGTTCTATACATAAATGACCACATTGACACTGGTTCATGCCAATTTATCAGCAATATTAGCCAATCCCAATAGATAGGTTTTAAGCATGAGTGGATTAAAATCTAAATTTTAACATCCTATTTAGATTTTGCTTATATAGGCTGTTTGTATGTTGAACGGTGACAGTTTTACTACCTAAATAATCTTAAAGCCCAATGGCATCATTCTCGCTCCGAGTAAATTGATACTCACTATCAATTTTTATTTTTTGTGTATAGCAAGGCTTAAACGACCATACGGCCAGCTCCTCATAATGGCACAGCGTGTCATATGTAAAGGACAAAAAGCGGTTCTAATCAGCCTAAAACGGCTAAAAAAGTACGCTCATCTACGACAAGCAAGCTATCAATTTAATTGATAGCTTGCTTAAAAAAGTCTCAATATTATTTATGCGATTTATTGTGTAATTTAAATTTGCACTAACGACACAATAAACACATTCAAGGAGTTATCGATGTACATAGCATATTTAAGTCCACCTCGATTTGGAGTCCGTAACACATTACGGAAGACATCATGAGGGAGGAGCACGCCCCAGAGGCGAACCCATACTTATTAACAGCCAAGCAAAAAAACCATTTCTGCGTGGTAGATGAACATATTGTAATCAGCCCTTTTGAAAAGGCTGCGGAATATGGACACGCTAAAGTCACTAAGCACTTTGGGCAGTCATTTGGTCTATCTGTATTTGCAGGCGCCTTCATTGCTCTGGCATTTGTATTTTATCTTACGGTAACGACTGGTTCATCAGCGGATTCATGGGGCTTAGTCAGATTTAGTGGTGGTATCGCTTTTAGCTTAGGACTCATTCTCGTAGTTGTTCTGGGTGGAGAACTGTTTACCAGCACGGTATTGAGTGCGATTGCTTGGGCACAAAAAAGGGTCTCGACCAAACAATTACTGGGCTGTTGGACGCGCGTCTATTTAGGCAACCTATGTGGCGCGATGTTGATACTGCTACTGGTAATGATGTCAAAAATGTACGCAATGGACAGTAATCAATGGGGACTTAATGCACTGCATGTTTCACAACACAAGATCCACCATGATTGGAGCCAGGCTTTTGCTCTTGGGATACTGTGTAATTTATTAGTTTGCCTAGGTGTGTGGATGACCTTTAGCTGCAAAGATGCTTTAGCTAAATCGTTACTGCTCATATTACCAGTTGCTATGTTCGTCTCCAGCGGTTTTGAACATAGCATTGCCAACTTATTCATGGTGCCACTGGGTATTGCCATTCAACACTTTGCTGGAAATGAATACTTCAGTGCATTGGGAGTAATGCGACAAACTTTTGCAGACCTTACCTTAAGTAACTTCCTGTTTAACAACCTTATTCCGGTAACGCTGGGCAATATAGTCGGTGGTGCCGTGTTTGTGGGTCTTGGTTATTACTGGATAGATAATACCGCGATGAAAGTCCCTGGCGAAGCTGCATCACAACACATTAGCACCATCACAAAAACTCCGATGCAAGTTTCAAAAAAGTACCAAGATTCAAGTATTGCTCAACAAACTCAATATCAACCAAGTCAAGAGGACTTAGCCATGAAAAATAAAATCCAAAAACTTATTGTCAGTGAACTAATGGACACTAAACCGACCACTCTTTCAGTTGATACAAGTATTTATCAAGCGCTTACCCTGCTAGCAAAAAATAATGTCCGCAGTGCACCTGTGATCGATAAAGATAATCAGCTATTAGGCTTTGTATCAGAGCAAGATCTTATGCGCTCACTTTGGTCTGAGGAGTTTGCATCTACATTGCCTATTTCAGTCAAAGATATTATGCAAACTAAAATGCTCACTGTCGCACCAACAGAGAAAATTGTTCAATTGCTAGAGTTTATGGTGGTTGATAAAAACAAACTATTCCCTGTGACAGATTCAGGTATGTTCATTAGCGGTGGCTATCAAAGCTATGAAGAACGTCTGCGTGATGCATCTGCAACAGTACCAAGTACTTATCCAGTTGTTGAAAACGGTCGTTTATGTGGGGTTATTCGTCGTGAAACCTTCATGCAAATGTTCGCTAAGCTTTATAGTCCAGAGCACGATGGCATTACCCATCCGGTTGAACAGCAATCAGTAGCATAATCCCGAAGACACAATGCTGATTTAATAGTCAGCTCGCAAACACTCTGCTTAAGTTGATATCACCAGGAACAAGTTAGCAATATTGCTAACTTGTTCCTATATAAGATTGACTCTCTAGGTTTATGCGCAGGGTAATACTGTCTATAACAGTGAGAAACAGTTTGTCAGCCGATTAAGCTTATTATTCATCAACAACATCCATAAACCATATTGATGGTCATTTATACAATCAAGGCTGACAAATTCATCACACTAGATTATTCACCAAAGTGAAGCTAGCGCATATTTCTTTTCACACTCAAGTCCCATTAAACAAACATTCGTATTGAGAGACTTTGAGATATAGAGCGTTACAACGAGCCTTCCATGAACCAAGCAATAAAGCTAACTTTACTCGTAGTCGCAGATTTTTTATATACACTCGTTAACTGATTGCGTACGGTTTTATCTGAAGCGTTTCTAAAATTAGCGATTTCCTTAGCGCTATATCCCTTGAGAGTAAACAAAGCAATGTCAGACTCGCTATCAGTTAACCCCCATCTAGAAAATTGTTTTACTATTTCCTCGCCAAAATGTCGCTTGGCACTTATCAATTCTTTCGATGCCTGCATTGAGTAAATGATTGCTTGATCACGCTCTTTGAGCAACTGTGCGTTTCTTCGTGTGGTCACTTTCGCATTCCATAGCAACATCAACAGTAAAGATAGCGAAAAAACAGAAACTGTAGCTTCTTGTAATATATGCAATATATTAGCCCCCCGCCCCATATCGGCAAAAAAATCCGAAATACTGGTGATGATAACGATCAAAAAAAATAGCATAGTTAGAAATTTTAACTTTCCAGCGTCAATCATCACATTTCGAATATAGTGCATCATTACTTCCCTAAAATTAGTTCCTTGTTAATTGTCTCACTCATTGCTTTTTTGGGTATGCGACATATGTCCTACGTACTGAAAATTAACCCTTATTTTTATACAGAAACAGAGCTCGGGACATTACGCCCATATAACAATGATTCAACCAGGCCTATCATCGGCGTTACCTGAGGTGATGATGACTTGAGTTCATCTGTGCATATTGCACTCAAGCCTAACGGATCCCAATCGACACTTGCTGTTAATAATATAAATGGAAACATCGATGAAAAATCTTAACTATCTACCCGCAATCATTCTGACATCAATCGCCCTTTCATTATCTTTTACTGGGCAAGCTGTAGCTCAAAATGTTGATTTTGGTCCACTTCAGCCGTTAATTGGATCGTGGAAAACGGTTAGTCCCGGCGTTGACATCGCACCTGGAAGAACAGGGTCAAATGTTGGTGAAGGTGGCACAGCTGTAGAAGCTTTCTATGAAATAAGAACATATGAAGCCGCTGCCGACGCTGTTAATGCCAGCGATCAATCTCTGGTCGCTATTTATTACAAACTAGAGGTGTTTAGACAAAGAGACGATGCCAAATTTCATGATCAGCGTGGTTATATGATTTACGACCAAAAGAATCAAATGGTATATAACTCATACTGTGTGCCAAGAGCGGTATGTGTGATCGCAGAAGGAAAAGCAGGCAAAAAAATGACCCTGACAGCACCAAGTAGAGGTATAGGTGAATCGACATATATGACCGAAAATGCGACGACCCAAGGATTCTCTATGACAATGGAAATTGGTGAAAAAACCCTGTCCTACTCACAAACCACCAAACTCAATATCTACGGTAAAGATTTCTCTCATACCGATGCTGCGACGTTAGAAAAAGTGAATGAGTAAGTTAATACGACTTCTCGCGCTTAAATAAAACAATGGCAAAGAGTAGGTCATTGATTAGAAGCTGCAGATAACAGCGTCCTTCTACTCAGATAACGAGAAGGCATCAGCAACGCATGGGTAATCTAGGCATAAAGGGCATCAGTCATGAACTTGGTTTATTAACGGCTTAAATCAGCTGATGTCCGCCTATTACTCCAAACTATATTTTTTGATAGTGAAATTAAACAAATAAACAATCATCGACCGCCGAACACAATAAAGCTCTTATCCTAATAAAGGAAACAGTTGCAAATGGGGTAAATCAACTTGTGACTAATGCTTATTGATTTTCAAATAATTAATCGTCTCAATAGCCACAGTCAAATAATCCACTTTATTTAATAGTTAGAATTTTTACGGCATTAACATCAACCAATACCCACTAAAAATCGTTACTTTATTCTAAATATAAGCAGTGAATAGCTGATTCACTTTCAATCTCATATGTGTTGTGCCAAACAACCTGATTAATGTGTCGCTTTATCTCCCCAAATTTCCTCTAACCTTTGGTCACGACCGCAATTCCAGCGATAAGCATGGTAGCGAATAGGATTGTTCTTATAGTAATCTTGATGGTAACTTTCATCGCCTTTGATAGGGTAAAAAACACTCGATGCTAAAATTGGCGTAACCACTTTCTGGTTAGGAAATTGTTTTTCAATATCGCTTTTAGACTGTTCGGCAATTTGCCTTTCTTTATCATTTGCCACAAAAATTGCGCTTAAATAGCTAGTACCTTTGTCACAGAACTGCCCTCTTGCATCAAAGGGATCAATATTTACCCAGTAATAATCTAATAACTCTTTGTAGCTCACTTTGCTAGGATCATAGGTTATCTGTACCGCTTCAAAATGACCTGCATGGTTACCGTTATAGGTGGGATCTTTTAAGCTTCCACCAGTAAACCCTGATATCACATCGCTAACACCATCAAGCTTTTCAAAATCGGACTCCATACACCAAAAACATCCTCCGGCTAAAATGGTCTTATCTGCCGTGGCGTTAGAAGCATAGGACAATAAGCTTGCTACCAATATTGTTAGCATTAATGTACTTTTCATAACACCCTCCTTATTTTTCGAGATGATGGCCTGCTTGCATCAAACATATGTGCACTACGAAGTTAATAATGTGAAGGTTCACTATGGCAGAAAGCTGTCACTATTACATTGAGTTTGTTATTTATACAAAAGGTTATTGAGATAATCATCAGCATTTTTCAGAGTATCAATGACATACTTGAACATGCCCTCGGGATAAATTGAGAGTATCAATATAGGCATTAGCAGATTCAGTAGATATTGGGTCAAATTGGCGAACATTAGGTGTCACAAAGATGACGAGATAATCGTTCAAATAAGTGCTCAATTACATCACAGGATTATAAAAACATCGCGAAAACTGAACGATATCGATAGGACTTATTATGAATATTGAGATTAGCGATTTAGATAAGCTAAAGCCAGTTAACCTAGCACATCATCAACCAGTCCGACCATAGAATTCCGCAGCGGCTCAAATATGAGTTTTAGATGCAAAAAGGCACAACCTTAAGTTATAAGGTTGTGCCCGTTAACACTTTTGTCAGCATCCTGCTGAATATTTGCTCCCTGCACACCATCCATGTAAACATGCTTCCTGCAGTCCTTTTCCCTGTTCTCATTTCCTTGTCTATTTGTGTAATACAAACAAACCCATGAGTGTCACTCCTTTGAACAGCCTATCCATTGACTGAGCGGTAAATCTATTCAATCCGTTGAATCTATCCATGCTGCATCCTGCAGCCCTATCCTTGTTATCCTTGTGTCAACAGCATGACTGTTTTCACTCATCCTTGATTCGGCTATCCATTTGCCGAGCTTATGCTCAATCCGTGAGCGTGTCCTAATAACATCCATGATATTCTTAAGCATTAATTGTCTTATTTCTCATCCTAAGAAAACCAACAAATAACTCGCTTTCGATAACTACATTCTAATCAAAACCAGCTCGATGAAAAGTCACTCAACATCATTGAAATAGATGCTTAACATACCGACACTCAAGAAAAAAACATGTAATACTATGATTTTTATATATTAAATATAATTAATGACGTTAAACGCTGACAACTTTAGATAAGATCCCTTACATGCTTGTAGGATATGGCTTACAAAAGCATGAGCAGGTTATTACTATCGGATTGATTTTCGCCACAGGCGCATTATCATCTGCCCAAACATGACCCAATCAGCCCACAAACTATAAAGCGGATAAGTGAATGTAGCAGGCCTATTTTTTTCAAATAGAAAATGCCCTAACCATGCAAAGCCATAACCCACAACGGGCAGCCACAATAATTGCCACCAATGCTGATTAATCAAGGTACTCACAATGATAACCAAAATAATGCTACTGCCAATATAATGCAGCCTTCGACAAATAGGGTTTTGATGTTGCGACAGATAAAATGGGTAAAATTCTGTAAATGAAGAATAACGTTTAGGTTCCACTATTCACTCCTTAATTGATAATCCGCAAATGATATGGCCCGATGAGTATTCAATTATTTTACGCTGGCGTTACACTTTACTGTAAAACAGAATTTCACCTTCTATATTACCGATGCTAACGTTAGCAATACTGCTAAACCCTTGTGTTACCAAAGCCCGATGATGTGATGGATGACTAACAAACACGCCTACTCCATCGAGATCAGGTTGTTCATCACACCAACTCAATACCGCTTGAATTAACTTAGCCCCATAACCTTTTTGCTGCTCATTTGGTGATATAGCAATAAATTGTAAAACACCACACTTTTGAGAAGGCAGATGTTCAAGAATGCAGGTTTCTTTTTGCATTAATCCTTGGGTCGATTTCCATCCGGTACCCAGCATCATTTTGAAACGCCAGTGCCAATATCGTCCCTCACCCAGAGGAATCAGATGAGAAATGACACACGCAATTCCGATTAAACGCTCACCATCAAATAAACCGATTAAAGCTTGTTCTTGTTGCCATAACTCATTTAACTCTTCACGGATGGCTGCCCGAAGCTTTTGCTCATATTGTTGTTCATCATCTTGAGCAAGCACGTCAATAAAATAGGGGTCATCATGATATGCGTTGTAGAGAATGGAAGCTGCGACTCTCAGGTCTTCTGCGGTCAAATACACTGCACGAATAGTTTCCAAGGTGTGATTGTCCATTTTTATTCCTTGTTATTGACTCTCTAAACTCAATCTAACTTAACAAGTTTGAAACATTCTACAAGTTTTGTTTACGCATTTAGCCTGTTCGCGGTTGTCATTGCCAGTTGTTTGCTATTTACCTCATCAACGCTGATACTGAATTTGTTTACCACACCATTACAAGGAATCCTTTAAATGGACACTACATCAAATGATCTTAGCCATTTATTTATGCAACTAGGTTTACCGCATGATCAAGTGGGTATCGATGACTTTGTTATGCAAAACAAGCTTGCTAAGCATACGTTAATAACCGATGCAGATTGCTGGAATCCAGGCCAAAAAGCATTTTTAAAAGAGGCATTACGAGAAGACGCCCAATGGTCAGAAGTGATTGACCAATTGGACGTAATGATGCGCGCTGAAATGTAATTAATTTTTGACCTTATAACAGCGCCATTATCTCATCAGATTTGTTTGTAGGCGGTGTTACCCCAACCGACTAAAACATCATCGCGAAACACAATGGGCGTGCATTCATCTTTGGTTGTTTTACCATCGCCTTGCGCCCATTGCGTTCGGTAAAACATGACCTTGATAGACTGTTCCCCTTGGTTTTCAGTCGGCTTAATATAAGCTTCGCTGAAATCGGCGGTGCCCATTAGAGTTATCACTTGATCACTCGTCATCCCCATAGACAGTTTGCTCAACAGTTCACGATTCTTATCTTGTTGAACTTGCCAATAGTCAGCACTTTTAGCCGATTCATGATCACCGACACTGATAACACAACCACTTAGCCCTACTGATGTGGCGATAATTAATCCTGCTGTGATAAGTTTTAATTTCATGTTGCATCCTTTTTGTTAAAATAAAATCCGCATTGTATTTACAGTTCCTTTAAGCCAGAATCGTGCCAAAAAATAAAACACTGATTTGTATGCCTTTATTTTTATATTTAATAAGAATTAGTTAGTCTCACACCACCGAATTAAGGAATTTAACCAACAATGAGTCCAATTGAGCAAGTACTTGCCGCGGCTAAATCGATTGCTAACAATGGAAATACTCCCTGTTTGGCACTGATTAAAAGCCGTTTAGGAAATAGCATTCCAATGCCTACCCTAATCCAAGGTTTACAACAGTTTAAGGCGTTGCCAAAATCCGAGTGGCAACACATACCAGAATTAGCCGATATTGCTGCTGTGGCTGACCAACCTGTAGATAATAATGTGGATCTTACCAATGTTATTCAGCAGGTCATGAGTCTGCAACAACACGTCACACTGCTCACTAAGCGAGTCGAACAGCTAGAAAATCAATTACAAGACAATGCCATTCAAAGCAATATCATTATTAATAAGGCAGACCAATAGATGTTTGTTACTGAACTGCGCTTTGAATGTTTTGCCGACACAACAATTGATACCGTAGAAAAAGCCATCAACGCTTTTCTTGAAGCCCTAAGGGCGAATGGACAAATTTTAGGCAGGGAGTTTGCCGTCGCTTTTAATGACGGTGAATTTAGAGTTCGCCTGTTGTTACCCGAAAAAACCAGCCTGGCAAATCGTTATCATAGCCCGTGGGTAAAGGTCACTTTAGCCGGATTAACCGCGGCCAAACTATTGGCTCCTAGAGAAAAGTTCATCGGCCAAGACATTAACTCTGAAGTTAGCAGCACAGAGACACCATCATGGCAGGTGTTGTATACCAGTTATGTTCATATGTGCTCACCGCTACGTAATGGCGATAATCTCCTGCCAATCCCCCTGTATCAATTACCTGCGACCTTCAATGGCGATCATAAACGCATTATAAAATGGCAAACAGAATGGCAAGCATGTGATGAGCTACAAATGGCGGCTGCCACTAAAGCTGAATTTGCCGCATTAGATGAAATTACTCGGGTAGACAGCGACCTGTTTAGACGAGGTTGGGATTTACGTGGAAGAATAGAGTTTTTAACGCAAATACCAACTTACTATTATCTGTATCGTGTCGGTGGTGAGTCGTTAGAAAGCGAATTAAACCGAGCTTGCCCACGTTGTGGTTCACATCATTGGAAACTTGAACAGCCTTTGTTAGACATGTTTCACTTTCGCTGCGAGCCATGCCGCATAGTGTCTAATATATCTTGGGACCATCAGTAAATGGAATTACTTCATTGAGTTACAAACAAATTATTTCTTATTACCGAGATTGCTACAAGGAAGATAGTGCCTCCATTAATCTTTGGAACGTCAATAAGCTTAAGCAAGAAGACCGTTTAATTCTTCAAGGTAAAGATGAACTAGGCACAGGTTTTTTACCTCGGCTACCTATCCCCGAAGAATTTGCCGCCCCAATGTTAAAACGGGTAGCAATGTATCAAAGAGAAAGAGTATTACTGTATGCACGGTTCTTGTTTGTCGGCAAAGTCACCATAAAAGGCGAGCTTAAAACGGTAGTATCGCCTTTGCTCTTTAGCGAAGCCACCATTGAGCAGGATAATGGTAATTGCTATTTTTCTACCCAAGCCGATGAAACTGAAATCAATGAAGCCTTACTGCAACAATTACTCCCAGAAGATAATGCGCTAGCAGAATCGCTTTTTACTGAAGAGACTCGCTCCGCATCATTTTGGACCTCATATTTTAGTAATAATCATATTGAAATAAGCTCGCTTGAATTACTCCAATATCCGAAGCTTGCTCAATACAGTGACATCAAAAAAGCGCTGACAAAAAAGATCCCCAGCTTATTACCCATTTCCATGTTAATTTTTGTTGAAAGATCAAAAAGTAGCCGCGGCGTACTTCACGAATTAGACACTATCATCAATGCTAATCAGCTATCAGCCCCTATCGGTAAGCTCTTTAACCATACAATGGCAAAGTCGAACAAGGTTTCCAAACCTGCGAAGCTCAAGTACGACTTTTTGCCTGGACTATTATCAGGCCCACAAAAGAAAGTCATCGCTATCGCCGCTAACAACAGTCTAGGTTGTGTGTCTGGCCCACCCGGCACAGGTAAAAGCTATACTATCGCTGCCGTTGCAGCGGAACATATGGCTCGCGGAGAGTCGGTGTTAATTGTGGCCAATAATGAAGTGGCCCTTGATGTTATTGCAGACAAATTGGCGAGTAACTTTACCTTAGGCGATGTTTCAATTAAGGCCGGACAAAAAGCCTTTTTAAAGCAGCTAAAAGACTATACCGCTGATTTGTTAGCCGGTTACTTTGCAGATGACTTGGACAACAGCCCCAAAGCAAATGAACAAGAAATTAACCAGCTAAATCGATTGCTAGGTAAATTAGAACATCGTTTTATGGCTTTCAGCCAAAAAGCCATCAGCCGAGGCTTGCGGTTGCACCAACTTGAGTTACAACAATCGAAGTGGTTAAAGCGCGCTTATCTGTTTTTTATTCAAGGATCAATAAACCAATGGCACCATCAATGGCATGCATTAGATACCATTAACAAACGCACCATTGAACGTGAAACACTTGCTTCTGACTATCTCAATGCACTTAAAAAAAACAACTTAAAAACATTAGTCAGCCAACACCGAAAGTCTCTTCAAGCATTTAACCAAGCAATACGCAGTCGAACCTCCAGTAAACAACTCGCCCAGTTTGCGAAGATTGAATATGCCAAGTTATTTGCTGCATTTCCCATCTGGTTGGTGAGCTTAAATAGCCTGCACAAAGTATTACCGCTTAACAGTGAAATGTTTGACTTAGTGATTATTGATGAAGCCACGCAATGCAATATTAGCAGCTGTTTACCGGCCTTATATCGTGCAAAACGGGCACTGATTGTTGGCGATACCAAACAATTAAAACACTATTCATTTTTAGCTAGAGCTAAGCAGAATCAATTATTAAGCAAAAACAACGTGCCTGAAAACAACCAGAGCGCCATCAGTTATCGAGATAATTCTATCTTAGATTTAGCCCTAAAAACCTTAAACACCGATAAAGAGCTGGCCTTTCTAGATGAACATTTTAGAAGTAAACCTGAACTCATCCATTTTAGTAATCAGTCTTTTTATCATTCAAGATTAAAAGTCATGCAACACCGACCTTGTACTAGCTCAGGCCATTTGCACCTTCATCGACTAGAGGGGATCCGCGACACATCCGGCGTAAATCATCAAGAAGCACAATGCATCCTAGCTGATATTCAAGCTCAAATAACAACCGACAATAACACTGGCATAGCCCACAGTATCGGAGTCATCTCACCTTTCAGCGCTCAGGCAGAACAGATTGCCGCACTGATTGAACAGCATATTCCTCAAGCCGATATCATTAAACACAGTATTCGCGCTGCTACGCCGTTTGGTTTTCAAGGTGAAGAACGAGATATTATGTTGATTTCGTTTGCAATTGATAATAACAGTAAACATGCAGCAGCCTACCTAAACAAGGCCGATGTATTTAATGTCACCATTACCAGAGCACGCCAAAAACAGTCGTTATACCTATCAATTGATGACTCACAATTACCAGAAAATAATCTACTGCGGCGCTATATAGCATCAATGACCACTTTTCATGCCGAGCATAGCGTCACCTCAGAAATAGACGCATTTCAACAACAAATCATTGCAGCATTACAAGAGCAACAAATAGAAACATGGCCGGGTTATGCCATTGTTGGCACAGAAATAGATATTTTATGTCGTTATGCTAACAAGTACCTTGCCATCGATCTTATTGGCTTTCCTGGACCATGGGCTAATTTTTTCGAACTGACAACCTACAGGTTATTTGAAAGAGCAGGAGTTGAAATACTGCCACTAAGCTATGGTCTGTGGGTTGTCGATAAGCAAGCATGCATTGATAAAATAAAGTCTACGCTGTTATTACCATGATAAGAAAAGCTAAGCGGGGATGATTTATAGGATTAACCACTGTGGATGCATTAAGTATTGAAACACTCAAAAGAGCATTTCAATACTGCTGATGGTTATTTTTTACGTAAAAAATGTCGTCCCATGGTTTTGATCCGCAGCCAGATCCCAGGATGCTCAGCAACAATCTCAGCTTCTTCTGTGGGTTTAACTGGTGGGGTTATTAACGGAGAGAGTTGCTGCAGAAATTCAGTTAATGATGGTGCAATCTGAGTAGTTTGTTTTTCGCCTGGTATTTCTATCCATACGCTGCCATCATCATTGTTTACGGTTAGCATTTCGTCACCATCACCTAACACGCCGATAAACCAAGTTGCTGGTTGTTTAAGCTTTTGCTTCATGATCAAATGACCAATTACATTTTGTTGCAAATTTTCAAAGTCAGCTTGATTCCACGCTTGGATTAATTCACCTTCGCCAAACGATGCAGTAAACGCCAATGGCGCTGAAAAATATTGCCCATAAAATGCATGAATATCTTGGTGTAACTGAATATTTAATGCATGCTCTACATTACTAAAGTCGCCTGTATCATCCCGTTTAACAGGTTGCCAGAATACGATTTTATCGTTATTCGCATCAAATGCACCTTGAATACATACCGAATCCTCGCCCAAAGGATAATAGCGCGGAAATTCAGATAGGGTATCTTGATAAGAATTAAGATATTTTTTAATGAAGCAATCTAATGCAGATGAACAAGACACTTAAGCCACTCGTAGTTTATAATAAAACCATATTTTGACACGGAAACCGATTAGATGACACACAATCACGACCCTTATAGTGACGCTGCAGCATTAAAAGGCCTAACATTAGGCCGTGCAACTGCTTATCAAGCTGAGTATGACGCGTCACTGCTGCAAGGGGTTCCTCGTAAACTTAACCGAGATGCTATTGAATTAAGCGGTGAACTGCCTTTTCATGGTACCGATATTTGGACAGGGTATGAATTGTCTTGGCTTAATGCCAAAGGCAAGCCTATTGTTGCTATTTTGGAAGTTCAGTTAGATATCAACAGTGTCAATTTGATTGAATCTAAGTCTTTTAAACTGTACTTGAATAGTTTTAACCAAACTAAATTTGACAGTGTAGAAGCCGTACAAGAAACCTTAAGCCGTGACCTAAGCACTTGCGCCCAAGGTGAGCTAAGCGTAAAAGTCATTGAGCCTAAGTTTTTTAATCTTGAACGTATCATTGATTTACCGGGTAGCTGTATTGATGAGCTAGACATTGAAGTTAATGAGTACGCCTTTAACCCAGATCATTTATTAGACAGCACAGATGCAGATAAGAATGTCGCTGAGACACTAAATTCTAATCTATTAAAGTCTAATTGTTTAATCACCTCACAGCCTGATTGGGGCAGCGTGATGATCCGTTATCAAGGCCCTAAAATTGACCGTGAAAAACTGCTGCGCTACTTAATTTCTTTCCGTCAGCATAATGAATTTCATGAACAATGCGTTGAACGTATCTTTGTCGACTTAAAGAAATATTGCCAATGCACTAAGCTAACCGTATATGCACGTTATACCCGCCGTGGCGGCTTAGACATCAACCCTTATCGCAGTGATTTTGAAAATCCACCAGAATCGAACCGTCTAGCAAGACAGTAATTGCTTTTGAATTGACTGCAAAAAAGCCTTTATCTTTGATAAAGGCTTTTTTAATTAATCTACCGATCTTTTTAAGCCATACGATCATTCTTCGCCATTCTCAGTGAGGTGTTAATACTTGCACTAGGTTCTTTTTAATAACACTTTTCGAGCAGTACTCAATGTCATTAAGCCTAGGTTTAAATGAATATAAGGCCTAAATCGATCGGTATATCATGAGCAAAATACCTTCTACACACATTGATAATACACATCACAAACATCACTTAATATGGCACAAACTTTTACAATATAGCCTTGTTGTTCGCAACACATTTGAACAATCGCTATGCTAATCTGCAGTCTATTCGACCACAAATGACTAACATAACCAGAGAGTTCTTATGCTCAAATCACTTTTACATACAGGTTTAATCGTGCTTTTTTTACAAAGCACCTGCATCTCATCAAACGCTTTTGCTAACGATATCAGACAAATACCCATTGATGAAAAAGTAGTGACCGAGCATAAGGCGAAGATCAATGGTAAAACCATCCCCTATAAAGCCACGACAGGAACTCAACCCGTATGGGATGAAGAAGGTCATCCGACCGCGACCTTGTTTTACACTTATTACCAACGTACTGACGTTAAAGACGACACTAAAAGACCGTTAATTATTTCATTTAATGGTGGCCCAGGATCTGCCTCGGTATGGATGCACATTGCCTATACTGGACCTAGAGTATTAAATGTGGACGACGAAGGTTACCCACTACAACCTTATGGCGTCAAAAATAACGACAGCTCAATACTGGATATTGCCGATATCGTTTACGTTAATCCTGTTAACACCGGTTACTCAAGAGTATTGCCAAATGATGAAGGCAAAATGCCTTCAAAAGATGAGCAACAAAAAATGTTTTTTGGAGTTAAAGCCGATATAAAATACTTAGCAGAATGGGTCACCACATTTGTGTCTAGAAATGAACGCTGGCGCTCACCTAAGTATTTAATTGGTGAAAGTTATGGTACTGCAAGGGTTTCCGGTTTAGCCCTTGAACTGCAGAACAATCAATGGATGTATCCTAATGGGGTTATCTTAGTCTCACCTACAGATCTTGGTATTGAGCGAAATGGTCCTGTAAAGGCAGCTAATCGCTTACCCTATTTTGCCGCTGCAGCTTGGTACCACAAAGCACTTGATACTGATTTACAGCAACAAGATTTAACACCGATTTTAGCTGAGGTAGAGCAATTTACCTTAAATCAATATCTACCAGCACTCGCCAAAGGCAGTTTTATTGATCCAGATGAAAAGCTACGCATTGCCCAACAAGTTGCTCATTATTCAGGGCTTAGCCTAACGGATGTACTGCAAAGTAATTTAGATATCGACACTGATTACTTTTGGAAATCCTTATTGCGTGACCGCAAGCAAACCATAGGCCGTTTAGATTCACGTTATATCGGTATCGATGAAAAAGTCGTTGGCGCAAGTCCTGACTATAATGCAGAGCTTACCTCTTGGCTTCACAGTTTTACTCCAGCAATTAATGATTACCTGCGTACCGAACTGAACTATAAAACTGATATAAAATACAATATGTTCGGACCAGTTCATCCGTGGGATAGAAGTGGTAATAAAACCGGTGAAAATTTACGCTTGGCAATGGCGCAAAACCCATACCTCAATGTGATGATCCAATCCGGTTATTATGATGGTGCAACTAATTATTTTGATGCTAAATACACCATGTGGCAGCTTGACCGCAGTGGCTTAATGAAAGACAGATTATCATTTAAAGGCTATCGCAGTGGCCACATGATGTATCTTCGTCACGATGACTTAAAGCAATCAAATCAAGATTTGCGCCAATTTATTAACTCCACATTACCAACAGAACAACAAGCGGCAAAATACTAGTCGTGTGAAGAAGGTATTAATTGCGCCAACGAAATTATCGACATCGTTGGCGCTTTTATGTGCAGCAAAGACTGAGATTGCATATCACCAATACACACGCTGAAGCGGTAATATGGGCTTAATCGGCCAAAGTAAAACTGCCATTGCGGCTCGTGATAATCGAGCGCTGAAAAATGGATATAATCACTGGCTGCGATAGTAGGATATTGCTCATTAACAGCTTCAAACACGCTATTAGCAGCAAATGTAAACCCAAAAGAGGTTAACGACTGCGCCAGCCCTTTGCCTGTTGCTTTAATAAAGGCCTCTTTCAACGCCCATAAATCAAAAAAACGTTGGCGTTGTAACTCAAGCGGCAATGCCATCAAATCTTCTATTTCAACAGCAGAAAAGTAGTGATTCAAAATAGCTTCTATTTTGGTACTACTGCGTTCACGCTCAATATCAACACCAAATGACAAGGCTGTTTCAGCGGCATATGCTTGCTTATTACTGACAATGCCGATCATTAGCCAATCGCCGCTATGGCTCAAATTAAAATGCAGCCCAGTTTGAACCAATAAGTCTTCGCTAAGCGCCGGTTTACCTTTAGCACCATAGCTAAAACGCCACTCAAAAGGTTTTAAATCACTATGAAGTGACATAATAGCCCGAAGCGCTAAACGCACTTGTAAACCAGTATTGCGCGCCGATTCACTTCTGTAACGACTAACCTTAGCAACCTCGTCATCGGTTAACCAATTTAAGGCTAAACCAGCCTCATAATCTGCAGCACAAAGCGCGCCATCCAGTGGCACAAAATAAATATGTGGCTGAAAAAGCGGCTGAGATGAGTTTATATAAGATGTAACAGACATTAAAACAAACAAGGCTCGATTAAACGCTAATACCGTTAAATTACCTCAATAAGCTCGATTCAGCGAGGAATTTGTCAAACTCCCTGTATCACGGCGGTTACAAGTCAGCATAGTTAATCTGATAATCGTTATGTTCACTTTTACTGTTGATGATTAGTGCTAATTCATCAACAATCATCACCATAACCACAACATCGAAAGCTTGAACATTTATGCGCATAGTCAGCCTAGTCATTATATTATTGTTAGCGTTATTCAGCTCAAACGCTGCATTTGCCCAAGTGCACCATCAGCAAAGTGGCGATTAAATCAAGCGAACTCAATAACCCCAAGTTAGAGCGTCAATTAACCTTAGTATTGCGTTCAATTAACTTCCCTGCCGAAAGTGTCGCTGTAATGACCACCATCTGGGCCATTGATTTCTTTCCAAGTTAATTGGCTTTAAAAACCGATAAAATTGTTCCAAAGCCGTTAATGAGACAGCTCGTTAGCGGCTTTTTACTCAAATAATATACCGTTTAATTGACGGCTAAATAATTGCCATAATAACGCGGTTTCAGGGCAATTACAGCGACGATGTAAGCATTGAAACATAGCATTAATAGTCGTTTTTACCGCTCAGATCTTGTTTTTAGTCTCGGGTGATTGTATCGGAGTGAAACCTCAGGTAATCTGCTTTGTGCTAAAAAAAGCATAAATGGATATTTGGACTCATTTTTTAGCTTATTTAAGTATGAATTAAGTAAGTATGGGTAAGTTTAAATGCGCTAAAGTCCCAATAGATTATTTGGAATACCGGTCTAGATGACAAAAAAGATAACCACACATTTAGCACCTGAACTATTGAAGAGTAAGCCTCGTCCAAAATCGGTTTATCACCGTAATGCGACCACGACGCCGGAAATGCGTCAATTTATTCAGCAATCCGATTATAGTGTCAGTCAATTATCCAAAATCCTGAATATTAGCGAAGCCACCGTTCGTAAGTGGCGTAAACGTGACTCCATCGATAACACACCAAATACCCCGCACAAACTCAACACAACACTCTCTCCGATGGAAGAGTACGTGATGCTGGGCTTGCGTTATCAATTAAAAATGCCTTTAGACAGGTTATTAAAAGTTACCCAAGAATTTATCAACCCTAATGTATCCCGATCTGGCCTAGCTCGCTGTTTAAAGCGCTTTGGAGTATCAAAACTCGACGAGTTTGATACTCCTTTTGTGCCAGAAAAATTTTTCAATCAGCTGCCTATCACTCAGGGAGCCGATATTCAAACCTATACCGTTAACCCGCAAACCTTAGCCGATACTTTAGCCCTGCCAAGTCCAGATCCGGACAACGTAGTGCAAGTGGTGTCGTTAAGTATTCCGCCTCAATTAACAAAGCAGCAAGCCTATTCTGTTTTGCTTGGCGTTGATTTTAAGTCTGACTGGGTTTACCTCGATATTTATCAAGACAGCCATACCCAAGCGAGTAATCGCTACATAACCCATGTCTTAAAGCACGGGCCATTTCATTTACGTAAGTTATTGGTTCGCAACTATCACACTTTTCTTGCTCGTTTTCCTGGAGCAAGTCAACCAGCCGCAGTATCTACTAGCACCATTGATGCAGCTGGATCCCAACACCAGATAACTGAACCTCAGTTATCAAACGGAGACTCATATGAGCCAATCCAGTAATAAAGATAAGCGTTTAAACAAACGCTTAAAAGATATGCCAGTCGCGATTGTCGGCATGGCGAGTATTTTTGCTAACTCACGTTACCTAAACAAGTTTTGGGATTTAATCAGCGAAAAAATTGATGCCATTATCGACGTTCCAGAAACCCATTGGAACGCTGAAGATTACTACAATGCCGATAAATCAATGGCCGATAAAACCTACTGTAAACGCGGTGGTTTTTTACCCGAAGTCGATTTTAATCCAATGGAATTTGGCTTGCCACCGAATATCCTCGAACTGACAGACACCTCACAACTCTTATCTTTAGTGGTCGCCAAAGAAGTGCTGGCCGATGCAGGTATTGATGCGCAGTACGATACCGATCGCATCGGTATTACATTAGGCGTCGGCGGTGGTCAAAAAATCAATCACAGTCTCAGCGGTCGTTTACAGTATCCTATACTCAAAAAAGTATTTAAAAATAGTGGTCTAAGCGACGCAGACACTGAGATGTTGATCAAAAAGTTTAAAGATCAATATATCCACTGGGAAGAAAACTCATTTCCAGGCTCACTTGGTAACGTGATTGCTGGGCGTATTGCTAACCGCTTTGATTTAGGCGGCATGAATTGCGTGGTTGACGCGGCATGTGCAGGTTCTTTAGCGGCGATGCGCATGGCGATAACAGAATTAGTTGAAGGCCGCAGTGACATGATGATCACCGGTGGTGTGTGTACCGATAACTCACCATCTATGTACATGAGCTTTTCAAAAACACCGGCATTTACTACTAATGACACCATTCAACCTTTCGATATCGATTCTAAAGGCATGATGATAGGTGAAGGCATTGGCATGATGGCGCTTAAACGTCTTGACGATGCTGAGCGCGATGGTGACCGAATTTATGCTGTTATTAAAGGGATTGGCTCATCATCTGATGGCAAGTTTAAAAGTATTTATGCCCCGCGCCCAGAAGGCCAAGCTAAAGCATTAAGACGCGCTTATGATGATGCGGGTTTTGCACCGCACACGGTTGGCTTAATTGAAGCCCATGGAACAGGCACTGCCGCTGGCGATGTGGCAGAGTTCAATGGTCTTAAATCGGTGTTTACCGAAGATAATGATACCCAACAGCACATTGCTCTTGGGTCAGTAAAATCACAAGTCGGCCACACTAAATCGACCGCTGGAACCGCTGGGGTCATTAAAGTCGCGCTGGCGCTGCATCATAAAGTGTTGCCTCCGACCATTAATGTCAGTAAACCCAATCCTAAATTAAACATTCAGGACTCGCCGTTTTATTTAAACACCGAAACCCGTCCATGGTTACTTCGTACAGACAATACGCCGCGCCGCGCGGGTATTAGTGCCTTTGGTTTTGGTGGCACCAACTTCCACATTGTGTTGGAAGAATACCGCCAAGAACATGTTCGAGGCGATAAATATCGTCAACGTTCCGTGCCGCAAAGTCTGTTAATCCATGCTGAAAATAAAGCTGCATTACAGACTCAATTAAGCGCACTGCAAGCTGAAATTAGCGCTGTTGATACCACACAGCAAAATCGTCAAGAAATTGTGTTGGCTGATTTTGGTAAACGTTTTGCCTTAACGACCATCGCCCCTAAAGCCGCGCGCATAGGCTTAGTGGTGGCATCATTAGCTGACTTAACCATTCAGCTGACTCAAGCGCTGGCGCAATTGAGTTCGAATACTGCCGACAGCTGGCAACTGCCTTCTGGCACCAGTTATCGCTCAACAGCATTAATTCATCCTGAATCAGCAAGCCATAAAGTGGCGGCATTATTTGCCGGACAAGGGGCGCAGTATCTGAACATGGGCGTCGATTTAGCCTGTTTTTATCCAGAAATGCGTCAACAATTGATGCAAGCAGATAAGGTATTTGCGCAACATAAACAAATGCCACTATCGCAAATAATGTACCCTACCCCGGCTTTTGAAGCCGAAGATATTGCCGCACAACACGCAGCATTAACCAATACTGCCAATGCCCAAAGTGCTATTGGTGCAGTGAGCATGGGCCAATATGCATTATTGACTCAAGCAGGTTTTAAAGCCGATATGGTGGCCGGTCATAGTTTTGGTGAACTGTCAGCATTATGTGCTGCGGGGGTCATTAGCCAAGCTGATTATTATCAATTGGCCTTTGCTCGTGGCCAAGCAATGGCGGCAACGCCTAAAGATCAAGATGCTGGCGTGATGTACGCCATTATTGTCCCCGCTCAAGCTGCTGACCAAGGTGTTGAAAAGCTTGAACAGTGCATTAGTGCATTTGAGGGCGTCAAAGTGGCTAATTACAATGCACCAACCCAACTGGTTATTGCAGGCCCAACAGCATCATGTACCTTAGCGGCACAAGCAATCACCGCTGAACTTGGCTTTAAAGCAATCGCCCTGCCGGTTTCTGGCGCATTCCACACGCCATTAGTGGCGCATGCGCAACAACCCTTTGCAGCGGCCATCGATAAGGTTAAATTTGCTAAGCCAAAACTAAGCCTTTATGCCAATGGCACAGGTAAAGCACATCCAAATGATCCTAAAGCAATCAAGGCAGCATTTACTGATCATATGCTGCAGTCAGTTCGTTTTAGCGAGCAATTAACCGCTATGTACGACGCTGGCGCACGAGTATTTGTTGAGTTTGGTCCTAAAAACATCCTCCATAAATTGGTTGAGGCGACCTTAGGCAACAAAGCCGAATCAGTCAACATAGTGAGCTTGAACCCAAATCCTAAAGGCAATAGCGACACTCAACTGCGTCAAGCAGCGTGTCAGCTTTCGGTATTAGGGCTGGCATTAACCGAGGTTGATCCTTATCAAGCGCCCATCGCTGAACTTGCAAAAGTGTCACCGATGAACGTCAAGTTAACTGCGAGTAATTATATTAGCGCCACCACCCAAGCCAAAATGAACAAGTCGCTGCAAACTGGCACAGTTACCAGCAAAACAGTAGAAGTACCGGTCGAGAAAATTGTGGAAAAAATTGTGGAAAAAGAAGTGATTAAAACTGAATACATTGAAGTGCCTGCAACATCAGCACAAGCGCCAGCCTCTGCGGTTGCTGCACCTTTGGCGGCAACGACGGCTGTAGCGGCTAAACCAGTTAGCGCAAATGTGCCTGCGTCGGCCGATAGTATCGGTGCATTTTTTGCTGCGCAGCAACAAACGGCGCAATTACATCAGCAATTTTTAGCCATACCACAGCAATATGGCGACACGTTTGCTCATTTGATGACAGCGCAAGCACAAATGGCATCATCGGGATTAGCCATTCCTGAAAGCTTGCAACGTTCTATGGAGCTGTTCCACCAGCATCAAGCACAAACATTGCAAAGTCACAGTCAATTTTTAACGCTGCAAGCGCAAGCAAGTCAAGCTGCATTAGCCATGTTACAAGGGCAAACACCAATACCAGCAACGACGTCAGCACCAGTAGCTGCGGCATCGATGCAGCCTGCATTTGTGCCCCAAAGCCAAGTTGCTCAGGCCACAACGACGCCTTCGACTGTCATAGCTCCTGTTGCTGCTGCTCAAGTTCAACCAGCTCAAGCTGTTCAATCTCAACAGACTGCCAGTAAACCAGTCCAGGCTCCTGTAGCTCAGCAAGTGAGTTCGCTTGCAGTTTCAGCCCCAACAGCAGGACTATCGCAGCAACAAGTGTTAGACACTATGCTCAATGTGGTCGCAGATAAAACCGGTTACCCAACTGAAATGCTTGAACTTGGCATGGACATGGAAGCCGATTTAGGTATCGACTCTATCAAACGCGTCGAAATTCTCGGCACAGTACAAGATGAGCTGCCAGGCTTACCTGAGCTGAGCCCAGAAGATTTAGCCGAGTGTCGCACCTTAGGTGAAATCGTTAGCTACATGCAAACTAAATTACCTGCTGCTAATGCAGTTAGTGTTGCGTCTGCTGCACCAGTTGCGGCAAACACTGCAACTGCATCAACTGGCTTAACAGCTGAAAACGTTCAGCGCACCATGCTCGCTGTGGTTGCCGATAAAACCGGTTACCCTACTGAAATGCTCGAACTTGGCATGGACATGGAAGCCGATTTAGGTATCGACTCTATCAAACGCGTCGAAATTCTCGGCACAGTACAAGATGAGCTGCCAGGCTTACCTGAACTGAGCCCAGAAGATTTAGCCGAGTGTCGCACCTTAGGCGAAATCGTCAGCTACATGCAAACTAAATTACCTGCTGCCAATGCAGTTAGTGTAGCGTCCTCTGCACCAGTCGCGGCAAACACTGCAACTGCATCAACTGGCTTAACAGCTGAAAACGTCCAACGCACCATGCTCGCTGTGGTTGCCGATAAAACCGGTTACCCTACTGAAATGCTTGAACTTGGCATGGACATGGAAGCCGATTTAGGTATCGACTCCATCAAGCGCGTCGAAATTTTAGGCACAGTACAAGATGAGCTACCAGGCTTACCTGAGCTGAGCCCAGAAGATTTAGCCGAGTGTCGCACTTTGGGCGAAATCGTTAGCTACATGCAAACTAAATTACCTGCAGCCATTACAGTTTCATCGGTAGCAACCGTCTCTTCATCTACAGCACCAACAACGGGCTTGAGTGCTGATACAGTATTAAGCACTATGATGTCAGTCGTCGCCGACAAAACCGGTTACCCTGCTGAAATGCTTGAACTGAGCATGGACATGGAAGCCGATTTAGGCATCGACTCAATCAAACGTGTTGAAATTCTAGGTACAGTGCAAGATGAGCTGCCAGGCTTACCTGAACTCAGCCCAGAAGATTTAGCCGAGTGTCGCACTTTGGGCGAAATCGTCAGCTATATGCAAACCAAACTGCCTGCAGCCATTACCGTGGCACCAGTAGCAACCGTCCCTTCATCTACAGCACCGACAACGGGCTTGAGTGCTGATACAGTATTAAGCACCATGATGTCAGTTGTCGCCGACAAAACCGGTTACCCAGCTGAAATGCTTGAACTGAGCATGGACATGGAAGCGGATTTAGGTATCGACTCAATCAAACGGGTCGAGATTTTAGGCACAGTACAAGATGAGTTGCCTGGCTTACCTGAGCTTAACCCAGAAGATTTAGCCGAATGTCGCACCTTAGGTGAAATCGTCAGCTACATGCAAACCAAATTGCCTGCAGCGACCTCAACCGCGATTGCGGCTGTCGCCCCAGCATCAACGGCAAACAAGGTTGAGGTTAACACCGCAGCATTACCGCCACACAGCGAGGTAGCGCTAAAAAAGTTACCCGCGGCGGATAAACTCGTAGATTGTTATTCAGCGAAAAACTGTATTGTCATCACTGATGATGGCCATAACGCCGGTTTACTCGCTGAAAAACTCACTGCAAAGGGATTAACCGTCGCCGTTATTCGTAACCCACAAACCATCAGCGTAGCGCATTCACCATTAACCAGTGATATTAAAAGCTACACCTTGAGCAGCATTGATGATGCGCACATTGCTCAGGTGATTGCCGATATTAAAGCCGACTTGGGCGCTGAACATGCCATTGCAGGTTTTGTTCATTTACAGCCGCAAACGCTAGTAAATAATCACCCATTAATGTCGTGTACTCTTGCTGCAAAAGCCGCTGTCGACAACGCGTTCTTATGGGCTAAGCATCTTCACCCAGAATTTGCTAAACCAACGTCTTCGCGTCTGTGCTACTTTACCGTGAGTCGTTTAGACGGCGGGTTTGGCTACTTAGATAATGACCAATTAGCCACAGCGGAACTGAATCAAGCGGCCTTGTCTGGGCTAAGCAAAACCTTAAGCCATGAGTGGCCACAAGTGTTCTGCCGCGCCTTAGACATTAGCAATAATATTGATGCTACAAGCTTTGCCGATGCCATCGTTGCTGAGTTGTTTGATATCGATGGTGCCAATGCAAGCGTAGATCGCATTAATGAAGTGGGGATTAGTCAGCAAGGTCGAGTAACCTTAGTCGCCGCCAATGCCAGTGAGCAGTTTGCGCCAGCAACGCTTGATGGTAATGACACTATTTTGGTCACCGGCGGCGCAAAAGGGGTAACGTTTGAATGCGCCCTCACCTTAGCCAAACAATGCCAATCACATTTTGTGTTAGCAGGTCGTAGCCAACATTTTGGCAGCGACTTACCGGCTTGGGCACAAGGCAAGCAAGCCTCTGAGTTAAAAGCCGCGGCCATTGCTTATATTCAATCGCAAGGCAATAAACCCACGCCAAAACAAATTGATGCATTAGTGTGGCCAATTAGCAGCAGCCTAGAAATCGATGCTGCGTTAGCCGCTTTCAGTAAGGTCGGCGCCAGCGCGCAATATGTCTCAATGGATGTCAGCGACGCCACAGCGGTAGCCGCCAGCCTTAACAGCCTGACGAATGCTAAGGGCGACCCGTTAACCATTAATGGCGTTATTCACGGCGCAGGGGTGTTAGCCGACAAGCATATTCAAGACAAAACCTTGGATGAACTTAACCGCGTTTATCACACTAAAGTGACCGGGCTTGCAAGTATAATTAATGCACTCGACCCACAACAGATCAAGCTGATTGCCTTGTTTTCATCGGCTGCCGGTTTCTACGGAAATACCGGACAAAGCGATTATGCTATGTCGAATGAAATCCTCAATAAAACCGCCCTTAAACTGGCACACACCTTAGCGCATGCTAAAGTAATGAGTTTTAACTGGGGCCCTTGGGATGGCGGAATGGTCAGTTCGGCATTAAAGAAAATGTTTGTTGATCGCGGTGTTTACGTGATTCCATTACAAGCAGGTGCCGAGTTATTTGCCCACAGTTTATTAAGTCAGCAAGGCGCACAATTGCTTATTGGCTCAGATATGCAAGGTTCATCAGATCAGGATAATGCTGTAAAAAAGCTTAATGCGGACGCTTTGCTTATCGCCAAGGGTTCGCTGACGTTTGCAGCCAAGACACAGTCCTCTGATCTTATCAGTATGACGGTGACTCGAGTCTTAACCCCGGCTGAAATGCCTTTTGTTAGCGATCATTGTATTGCTGGTAATCCGGTATTGCCGACAGTATGTGCCATGCAATGGATGCGTGATGCAGCACAAACCTTATGTCATGTGCCTGTCAGTATTGCTGAATATAAATTGCTTAAAGGGGTTATTTTTGACACCAATGAGCCACATTTGTTGCAACTGGAACTAACGCAAACTGACGCTGGGATTAATGCGCTGATCTCATCTCGTTTGTTAAATGAGCCAAGTGCAGCGATGAAACCGCAATATCAAGCAACATTAGTGATCAATAGCGCCGTCTTGACTGATGACATTGCCAAGCCCGTGATTGATACAGCGAGCCTGACAAAGTGGTCGCATATAGCGCCGTTGAGCTCAGGGGTTGAACTGTATCAAAACGGAACCTTGTTTCATGGCCCACGTTTGCAAGGCATTAAGCAAGTGTTGGCATTTGATGATGCTCAGCTCTTGTGCCAAGTGCAATTACCGCAGATTAATACCGCTGACTGTCAACATTTTATCCCGTCATCGGCATTAGGTGGCAGCCAAGTTTTCGCGGAAGATTTGCTGCTACAAGCCATGCTGGTATGGGCCAGACTTAAATACGGTGCAGCAAGCTTACCGTCATCTACGGTTGAATGCGTTACCGCTTGGCCATTTGCCAGTGGTGATAAAGGCTATATTCAACTGGATGTTGTTAAACACAGCGGCAGAATGTTAATCGCTAACGTGAGTTTATACCATCAAGATGGTCGCTTGAGTTGCCAAATGCTCAACGCTAAAGTGACTATCAGTAAAAGTTTGAATGGGGCCTTTATTCCACATCAAGCGGCTACTGGTGTGTCTCACCACAGCAAGGAAACAGTGTGACGGTATTAAGCAACATGGCGCTAAACACGATGAGTGAGCGTATTGCAAAGCAACAAACTAAGCCTATGCGTTTAGCTTTGTTGCTCAGCAAGCCTAATATTGACTCGATTAATGAACACCTGATCACTGTCGACACTCATAGTGTCGACGGCTTTGCGTTGGCGTTATTGCACGCTTGCGAACACCTATCGTCCACCAGCAATGACATGGTCAACATTGGCGATCGATTGTGGATAATGTCTGGGTTAATTGCGGCTAAAAACGGTATTCATGCGCATGCTTATATCAATGGTATTGCGCTGAGTAACAACCAAACTGAAGCGGTAACACTTGCCCTTAAGCATGCAAAACGTCTGCATGCTCAGCCACAGATAGTCGCGCTAGATGGCTGTTATAATTTTAGTGCAAGTTCTGATGGCAATGCCACTGATGATGCAGTGACGGATCCAGCTAATGATTCTAGATCTGAGTCCGCTCCTCATGTGAGTGCGCCCCATACGAATGAGACGGCACAAACAGCACTGACGGCAATGGTCAACCTAGTCGAGTCTATCGCGAGTCGCTGTATACCAACCCAAGACAAGGCTAACGGTCAATATTGGTTTAGCGCATTTCACCAAAGCCGAGTCGCAGCTTTATGTTATCCAACCGCATCAGGTGTTCAGGCAATCATCCTTACCCAAGGTCGTGCACTTATCGCCGCCAAGCCGTTAATCAGTACTCAACGTTTATGGCTGCCGCTTAGCGCCGCTTCATTGGCGCAATTGCACACTAAGCTGATGGGCCTTTCTTCGCAGTTACACTCAGCCATTGACGACATAAGCTTACTCGAGCTTATCAAAACCAGTTTATTAGATTATCAAACAGATGCACCGCTAGCCCTAGTCTTAATGGCAGCCGATCGCCGAGCATTAGTACAAGAAGTCAGCGCGATGATGACCATAATCGCCACTCATCAGCAGCATGATGCGAATAGTCATACGCCGATAGAATATAAAACGCCTGTGGGCAGTTGCTTATATTCAGCGCCGCTGGGTCATAATGGCTTGAGCTTTGTTTATCCTGGCGTTGGCACTGTGTACCCAAACATGCTTAGTCAAATAGGCCTGGTTTTCCCAGATTTGTATGCTGAACTTGAAAACCAAGGTGACATGCAATCGATGTTACAAACGGACTTTATCTATGCGGCAGATAAAAATCGTGCCGCACAGATGAGCCTGAGCCAATTAGCCATTGCTGGTGTTGGCGCCAGTTATATTTTAACCAAGTTATTACAGAGAGAATTTGCCATTGAGCCTCGTTTTGCTTTGGGTTATTCCATGGGTGAAGCGGCCATGTGGGCGAGTTTAAACGTATGGCAAACACCACACTGCATGATTGCAGCCACGCAAAACAGCAGTATTTTTACCCGAGATATTTCTGGTGAGCTCCGCTGTGTTCGCCAACAATGGCAATTAGCCGATGACGAAAACATTGTATGGAATAGCTTCGTTACTCGAGCCAGCATTGACGAACTCGCGCCCCATTTAGCCAATTACCCTCGGGCTTATATTGCTATTATTCAGGGTGATACCTGTGTTGTTGCCGGCTGTGAAAACAGTTGTAAAGCCTTACTAAAACAAGCTGGTAAACGCGGTATTGCCGCTAATCGCGTCACCGCAATGCACACGCCTGCGGCATTGAACATCAGCGAATCAGTAAGGCAATTTTATCAACAACCATTAGTAGAAAACTTACCAAGCCAATTGCAGTTTATCTCCGCAGCAGAGACTCAGCCTGTTGTATTAACCTCACAAGCCATTGCAAAATCGATTGCCGATACTTTTTGTCATCAGCTCAATTTTACTCAGTTAATTCTTAATGCTCGAGAGCAAGGCTGTCGACTATTTGTTGAAGTAGGTGCCGATCGGCAAACTACCACCCTAATTGACAAAATCAATGCGCAGAGTAGCAATAGCGTCTCAGCGATGGCAATTGCCGTCAATGCTAAAGGTGGCGATGACGTCACCAGTTTACTTAAATGCCTAGGGCAACTAATTGCTCATCGAGTGCCCATGTCATTAAGCCCTTTTATTCGCAGCCTTGACGCTAGCATTAATACATTATCCCAGCAGGCGGCATTAGCCGACGGCTCATCCCTCATTTGTTATAGTGAAACATCATTAGAAGGAGAACCTCATTGAGTTCTCAAGCTACCCCTAAAATAGCCATTGTCGGTTTAGCCAATCAGTATCCAGACGCGGATACTCCCGCTAAATTTTGGCAAAACTTATTAGACAAAAAAGATTCGCGCAGCCAAATCAGTGCCAGCAAACTCAATGCTTCACCGAGTGACTACTTGGGTGTACAAGGCGAATCGGACCGTTTTTATTGCGATAAAGGCGGCTACATTCAAGACTTTCAATTTAATCCTCAAGGTTATCGCATTGAGCCCAGCGCATTTAATGGCTTAGACGATAGCTTCTTGTGGGCAACCGACACAGCACGTAATGCGTTAACAGATGCCGGTATTAGCCTTGACGATAGCTTGCTTAAACGCACCGGTATTGTGATGGGAACCTTATCATTCCCTACGGCTAAATCTAATGAACTGTTTGTACCTCTGTATCACAGCGCGGTCGAAAAAGCCTTACAGACCAAGCTGCAACAGCCAAACTTTAGCCTACACTGTTTCAATAATAGCCTTAACAATAGTTGTGATCAGCCACAAGCTAATCACGCTGCCACCGCTCAAACGGTTAACTTAGGTAATGGTGCCATTGCCCATAATGCCTCGAAAATTGTTGCCGATGCTTTGGGTTTAGGCGGTACGCAGCTGAGTTTAGATGCAGCCTGTGCTAGCTCGGTTTACGCCTTAAAACTCGCCTGTGATTACTTGCATACTGGCAAGGCAGATATGATGTTAGCTGGCGCTGTGTCTGGCGCAGATCCATTCTTCATCAATATGGGATTTTCAATATTTCACGCTTATCCAGACCATGGAATTTCAGCGCCCTTTGATCGTAACAGTAAAGGCTTATTCGCCGGCGAAGGTGCGGGGGTATTAGTACTTAAACGCCTTGAAGACGCTGAGCGTGATGGCGACCATATCTATGCTTTAGTCAGTGGTATCGGTTTATCAAACGACGGTAAAGGTCAGTTTGTGTTAAGCCCGAATAGCAAAGGCCAAGTACTAGCATTCGAGCGCGCTTATCGCGATGCGGCAGCAATAGACCCAAGTATTACCCCTGCCAGTATTGAAGTGATTGAATGCCATGCCACGGGAACGCCATTAGGCGATAAAGTAGAATTAACCTCAATGGAACGCTTTTTTGAAGATAAACTTCAAGGCAGCGCGACGCCACTGATTGGTTCAGCCAAATCTAATCTAGGCCATTTACTCACCGCGGCAGGCATGCCTGGGATCATGAAAATGATTTTTGCCATGCGCCAAGGCGTGTTGCCACCGAGTATTAATATCAGCTCCCCTATTACCTCGCCTAACGGCTTATTTGGTCAAGCGACTTTGCCCAATGTGGTCTTGCCTTGGCCCGATAAAGCCGGTAATAAAGCCCGCCATGCAGGTGTATCAGTATTTGGTTTTGGCGGTTGTAACGCCCATTTACTGATTGAGTCCTATCAAGATCAGGCAGGCATAAACCATGCTGACAGTAAACGCTCTCAGCTTAGTCGCAGCAAAATAGTCAGTACAGAAACGCCAATGCACATTACCGGCATGGCAGCCCACTTTGGTCAGTGCAGCAGCATCAATGCGTTGGCTGATAAAATCATCAATAAGCAACCACTGTTTAGCCCATTGCCCAATCAACGCTGGAAAGGCTTAGACAAGCACCCTGAGTTATTGGCTCAATATGGCATACATCAGGTGCCACAAGGGGCGTATATTGATCAGTTCGATTTTGATTTTTTACGTTTCAAAGTGCCGCCTAATGAAGATGATCGCCTAATATCGCAGCAACTGTTATTAATCAAAATAGCAGATGAAGCCATTGCCAATGCCAAGCTAACGCCTGGCAGTAAAGTAGCCGTGTTGGTAGCCATGGAAACCGAACTTGAACTACACCAATTTCGCGGTCGAGTTAACTTACATAGCCAAATAGCGCAAAGCCTTAATGCCCAAGGGATCCTGTTATCCAGTGCTGAATATGCCAGCCTTGAAGCAATTGCGATGGACAGTGTTTTAGATGCCGCCAAGCTAAATCAATATACCAGCTTCATTGGTAACATTATGGCGTCACGGATCTCCTCATTATGGGATTTCAATGGCCCGGCATTTACCATTTCAGCTGGTGCACAGTCAGTTAATCGTTGTATCGATGTGGCGCAAAACTTATTTGCTCTTGGCTCGCTACAAGAGCCTTTGGATGCCATCATCATCGCCGCGGTAGATCTTTCCGGCAGCATTGAAAATATGTTATTCAATACTGCCAAGCTTAATGCTAAAGGATTAAGCTCAACCGACTTGAAAGTAGGTGAAGGCGCTGGCGCGATAGTGTTGCAACAAACTAATGCTGCGCATCCTGAGCTTGACAGCTATGCCAGCATAGACAGTATTGATTTTGACTCCTTATCACAACGCCCGGCCAATATTGCAGCAGATCTTATCGAATTAAACCAATCGCCTGAATGCATATTAACAACTCAAGGCCAACAGTTTGTCCAAGGATTAACTGATGCTGCAGCGATCAACTCAGCGCCGTTATTGAGTAAAGCACAAGATATTCTCGGTCACACCTTTGCCGCTTCTGGCATGGCCAGTTTACTGCACGCTTTAGTACAAAGCCGCCATATTGATAAATCGGCCATCAACGCCAGTGTATTCACCAGCAGCGAAACCCAATACTCACAGGTTAATCTGTCTGTTTCGGCGCCGCAGCAACACGCATTGCGTACTCGTCTGAGCAACAATTTGACGCAACAATTAGCCACAGGCAATAAGTTAAGCTTAATTAAGCAAGTTAGTTTAGGTGGCCGAGATATCTATCAACATATTATTGATAGCTCACTTGAAGGTCTCGACAGCATTGTGGCTCAATGCGCCAATATCACAACAATGGCCGACAGCAATCTAGATCAATGTGCTGATACCACTTCAGCAACAGCTAAAACCATTGACATGACTAAGCCAAAAACCACCTGTGACAGCAGCCACTTTAGTGTCAATCATAGCGAGCATATCGCCGAGTCTCTTATGTCAGAAAACACAGTTTCAACAGCAGAGCAACCTAAGGTTGCCAGTGTGACAAGCCCGACCATACCGCCAGCACATTTAAGTGCATTTCAGCAAAATCAATGGTTAGCGCAGCAAGCGCACTTAGCCTACTTATCCAGCCGAGATGCGGGGTTAAAAGTCGCCGACAGTTTATTACGCTCACAATTAGCCGGTTTCGCCGGCCAGCAAATCTCTTATGTGTCACAGGCTTCACAGCCTGCTGTAAATGTAGATCCTATCGCCTCAGCTGCTGTACCAGTGGAATTAATTCAACCTAATCATGCTTGTGTGCCAGCTTACACCGCGCCGATCCCCGCGGATAAACCGTGTATTTGGAATTATGCTGATTTAGTCGAGTATGCCGAAGGCGATATCGCTAAGGTATTTGGCCCAGATTATGCCATTATCGACAGCTATTCTCGTCGAGTAAGACTGCCCACCACAGATTACTTGTTGGTGTCGCGCGTCACTAAACTTGATGCGACCATGAATCAATACAAACCTTGTTCAATGACCACAGAATACGACATCCCAGTCGATGCACCGTATTTAGTCGATGGTCAAATCCCTTGGGCTGTAGCAGTAGAATCGGGTCAATGTGATTTAATGTTGATCAGTTACTTAGGCATCGATTTTGAAAACAAGGGCGAACGGGTTTATCGTTTATTAGATTGTACTTTGACTTTCTTAGAAGATTTACCTCGTGGCGGTGACACGCTGCGTTACGATATAAAAATCAATAACTTTGCTAGCAATGGCGATACGTTATTATTCTTTTTCTCTTACGAATGCTTCGTAGGCGACAAGATGATCCTCAAAATGGATGGCGGCTGCGCAGGCTTCTTTACCGACCAAGAACTGGCCGATGGTAAAGGGGTTATTCAAACTGAAGATGAAATAAAACGTCGTCAACAAGTGCTCAATAATCCAAACAAACCGACCTTCACGCCATTACTACACTGTAGCCAAACGGCTTTTGATTATGGCCAAATTCACCATTTACTGACCGGCGATATTGGCAGCTGTTTTGGCGGCGAACACGTCGCCCACCAGCTACAAAATGGTATGCAAAAATCGCTTTGTTTTGCCTCAGAAAAGTTCTTAATGATTGAGCGTGTTAGTCAATTACAAACTCAAGGTGGTGCCTGGGGCTTAGGCTTACTCGAAGGTCATAAGCACATTGCGCCTGATCATTGGTATTTCCCTTGTCATTTCCAAGGCGACCAAGTGATGGCCGGCTCGCTAATGGCAGAAGGTTGTGGTCAACTATTACAGTTCTTTATGATCCACATTGGCATGCATACTCTCGTCGAGAATGGCCGATTCCAGCCTCTGGAAAACGCCTCACAAAAAGTCCGCTGTCGTGGCCAAGTGTTACCACAAACCGCCGAACTGACTTATCGCATGGAAGTGACTGAAATAGGCATTCATCCTCGCCCTTACGCCAAAGCTAATATTGATATTTTACTTAATGGCAAAGTTGTGGTCGATTTCCAAAACTTAGGCGTGATGATTAAAGAAGAGGCTGAATGCACACGTTATCCACTTATCTCGTTAAACGCAGCAAACACTAGCCCTGCCGTTGATTCAGACGCTAGCAGTAAAGTGATGACTAACAAAGCGCCATTAATGGCGCAAGTTCCAGATTTACATGCCCCGAGTAATAAGGGCGTTATTCCGCTAAAACACCTGGAAGCGCCCATCGTAAGTGCCGATTCAAAGTATGCTAATCGCGTACCTGATACCGTACCATTTACGCCATACCATATGTTCGAATTTGCTACAGGCGATATCGAAAAGTGCTTTGGCCCAGACTTTAGTATTTATCGCGGATTGATCCCGCCACGCACGCCTTGTGGCGATTTACAGTTAACCACGCGCGTCGTTGAAATTAACGGTAAGCGCGGCGAACTGAAAAAGCCATCATCGTGTATCGCAGAGTACGAAGTGCCGGCAGATGCTTGGTACTTTGCAAAAAACAGCCATCAAGCGGTAATGCCTTACTCAGTGCTAATGGAAATTTCACTACAACCTAACGGTTTTATCTCAGGCTATATGGGCACCACTCTTGGCTTCCCCGGGCAAGAGCTGTTTTTCCGTAATTTAGATGGTAGCGGTAAATTATTGCGCCATGTGGATTTACGCGGTAAAACCATAGTCAATGACTCAAAGCTATTATCAACCGTCATCGCTGGCAGTAACATTATTCAAAGCTTCACCTTTGAATTAAGTGTTGATAACGAGCCGTTTTACACTGGTAGTGCGGTATTTGGTTACTTCAAAGGTGATGCGCTAAAGAACCAGCTTGGTATTGATAATGGCAGGATCACCCAGCCTTGGCATATCGATAATAATGTCACGGCAGACATTAGCGTCAACTTACTGGATAAACAGTCGCGAGTATTTAATGCACCAGCAAGCCAACCGCATTATCGCCTTGCTGGCGGCCAGCTTAACTTTATCGATAAAGCCGAAATTGTTAACACTGGTGGCAAATACGCTAAGGGCTATCTTGCTGCGTCACGCACGATTGACCCAAGTGATTGGTTCTTCCAATTTCACTTCCATCAAGATCCGGTTATGCCGGGTTCATTAGGTGTTGAAGCCGTGATCGAGTTGATGCAAACTTACGCCATCTCTACAGACTTAGGTAAAGGTTTCACCAATCCGAAATTTGGTCAAATATTGTCGGATATTAAGTGGAAATATCGCGGTCAAATTAATCCGCTTAACAAACAAATGTCACTTGATGTGCATATCAGTGCAGTAAAAGATGAAGACGGTAAGCGCATCATAATAGGCGATGCAAACCTCAGTAAAGATGGTCTACGCATTTATGAAGTCAAAGACATCGCAATCTGTATTGAAGAAGCTTAGGCCCAAAAGGAATAATAATAATGACAACACAAGTGCACAACGAAAAGCTTTCTCCTTGGCCATGGCAAGTTAGCCAGCAACACGTTAGCTTTGATCAAACTGGGATGAACAAAAAGCTCAAAGATTTATCACAAGCGTGTTATTTGGTTAACGACGCGCAACAAGGCTTAGGCGTGGCGCAACAAGCTCAAGTGGTGACCGACGCAGTTAATGCACCTAACACTTTACCTGTAAGCGCTTTTGGACCTGCACTGGGTACCCAAAGTTTAGGCGACAGTAATTTTCGCCGCGTGCATGGGGTAAAATATGCCTATTATGCTGGCGCGATGGCTAATGGCATTTCCTCGGAAGAATTGGTTATCGCGTTAGGCCAAGCGGGTATTTTATGTTCGTTTGGCGCAGCTGGGTTAATTCCATCACGAGTTGAACAAGCGATAAACCGCATCCAAGCCGCGCTGCCCAATGGGCCATATGCGTTTAACTTAATCCACAGCCCAAGTGAGCCAGCGCTTGAGCGTGGCAGTGTTGAGCTATTTTTAAAATATAAAGTGCGCACGGTTGAGGCCTCAGCCTTTTTAGGCTTAACCCCGCAAATAGTCTATTACCGCGCAGCAGGCTTAAGCCGCGATGCTCATGGTGATATTCAAATCGACAATAAAGTGATTGCTAAAGTTAGCCGCACCGAAGTCGCGATTAAGTTTATGCAACCAGCACCCGTTAAAATGCTGCAACAACTTGTTGATGATGGCCTCATTAGCGCAGAGCAAATGGAACTGGCACAACTTGTACCAATGGCGGATGATATTACCGCTGAAGCCGACTCTGGTGGCCATACCGACAACCGTCCATTAGTGACGTTACTGCCCACTATTTTGGCGTTAAAAGATGAAGTGCAAGCGCAATACAAATACAAAACACCTATCCGTGTTGGCGCGGGTGGCGGTGTGGGTACACCCGATGCCGCGCTGGCTACGTTTCATATGGGCGCAGCCTATATTGTTACCGGATCAATTAACCAAGCCTGCGTGGAAGCGGGGGCTAGCGAGCATACGCGCAAATTACTAGCGACGACCGAAATGGCCGATGTGACTATGGCACCCGCTGCTGATATGTTCGAAATGGGGGTCAAGTTACAAGTGGTCAAGCGTGGCACATTATTCCCGATGCGAGCCAACAAGTTATATGAAATTTACAGCCGTTATGACTCAATAGAAGCGATTCCAAGTGACGAACGCGAAAAACTTGAAAAACAAGTATTCCGCTCAAGCCTAGATGATATTTGGGCTGGTACTGTCGCGCATTTTAATGAGCGCGACCCAAAGCAAATTGAACGAGCTAAAGACAATCCAAAACGTAAAATGGCCTTGATTTTCCGTTGGTATCTTGGCTTATCAAGCCGCTGGTCAAACTCTGGTGAAGTCGGCCGTGAAATGGATTATCAAATTTGGGCAGGCCCAGCATTAGGCGCATTTAACGCTTGGGCTAAAAATAGTTATTTAGATGACTACAGCCAACGTCATGCAGTAGACTTAGCGAAACATTTAATGCATGGGGCAGCTTATTTGGCCCGAGTGAATTTATTGACGGCGCAAGGCGTTAGCCTTCCAGTAGCATTACAGCGTTGGCGCCCAATTGATCAAATAAAATAGTTGTTCAAGTGGATCTCGGTTCATCGCGAGATCAGCTACAAAGATAGGAACTAAGATGAGCGATACCCAGAAACTCGATTTCTCAGCGATTAATGCCCCTACATTGGCGTCATTTAATCAACAAAAGAATCTGATTAAGCGCATGCTTAAAGGTAATAATGCCACTTGCAGTGATTGCAATAAACCGCTAACACTGCAATTGCCGCCTAACACTAAACAGGCCAAACCTGCAGCTAAAGCCCCTGGGATTTATTGTGCTAAAGGTTGCACCGATATCGAGCTAGACATGGAAGCGGTAGCGTTAATGAAATAGTACGCATAAAAGCAGTACTCATTGAAAAGATAAATGCGTAAGTACTCGCCAGCAATGACCAATAAAAAATGACCACCTTTAACAAGATGGTCATTTTTTTTCGCGCGTTATCTATTTACATGCAGCACTATCGCCATGTCCAGTACTAAGATTATTGAGCAAGCCACTGCTTGAGGATTATTGGCTTACCACAAAGCTGTTCAAGCGAATGAGCACCCGAGAGTGCAGTCTCAAACTGACTAAATGGCACATTAGGCCATAAACTGATCGTAAATTGCGTATCAGCAGTGACAGCGCCCACACCTTTTGGGGTTCCCGTCATAACAATATCACCATCATTTAAAGTCATAAACTCACTAAGCGCATTAAAAATGGCTCGAGGCTGATACATCATTAATTGCTGATGCCCAAGTTGGGTCACGACGTTATCAATGGTTAACTGAAAACACCAATTATCCATGCCCGGAGTGATTGGAATAAATTGACTAAACAGGGCTGAGCTATCAAAGGCTTTTGCTCTCTCCCACGGTAAGCCTTGTTTTTTTAATTTACCTTGGAGCTCGCGTTTAGTCATATCTAACCCAAGGCCAACTGCACCAAACTGACCATCTGCCACCATAAAACACAACTCGGTTTCATAATGCAACACTTCGTCCTTATAGCTTAATAAGATCTCATTAATCGCTGAATTAGGCTTAAGAAATACCACCATATCATCGGGTACTTCATTGCCTAATTCATCAATATGCTCAGCATAATTTCGCCCAATACATATCACTTTCGACGGCGTAATATTTTTCTGTTGGCCACTGGCTTGTATTAGCGTTACCGATTGTTGACTCACATTAACCTCGAATGGTTGAAAAATAATGATAAAAAATATCGATTTAGCGATATAAACAACTACACTTTTTAGACTTAAAGCAAATACTATTGGGTGTCTAGTGAACATAACGATAGCCTATCAATCTTGCTGCTAAATGACGATATAGATGTTGAACAGTAGCCATATAAACTTAACAAGAATATACACATCTTGATTACAAGCTAGGTATTGCTTACTTATAAACAATGAAATACTACTATAAAAACAAAGATATATTTCTATTTTTTGCATAAGTGCATTTACATTTTTTTTACAACGTTCTAGTCTAGAGTCAGTCTTGATCAGACAATAAACAAGCAATAGCACATATAAATATAGTATGAATGACGTCAGGTAAATAACAATAAGAGAGACCAAATGGCCATGTTCGAATTCACTATTAAACAAAAAATAGCGCTAGGTTTTTCCTCAATAGGCTTATTACTGCTTGTTGGAAGTAGTTTTTTTCTATGGTTCCCTAAATCAAATTCAAACAGCAAATAATAATATTGAAACCTTAGCCGTCCCGGTACAAAATCAATCGAACGGGTTGCAAATTACCTTATTAAAAATGGCAAAAACAGATAGCCTAGCTTATTCACAAACAGGTAATGACAATATTAATCTCAGCTTTACACAATTTAATCAGTTACAGCAAGAATTCGATAACGTATTAAGCACACTATTAGTTAAAGTCGCCGATCAGCCGACGATGCAACAGGCGTTAACCAAAGCCAAAAATGCTTATGAGCAGTACATTAAGCAATCTCGCACTATGTTCAACGCAAAACTCGAAATAGAGCAAACCCGCGCCACTTTCACCACTTTAAAACAACAGTTCGACGATGCGCGCATCAGCGCCAGTAATAACATGATTGATTTAGAGCTTATTGAAGCGCCAGAAAATGAGGCCTCATTATTAGAAGAAGTGGTTGGTGGTGGAGTACGTATCGATGACATGCTATTTACTCTGGGTAATACCATGACAGAACTCGGTCGATTAACCTCTACCGATGCCGTGGACATCCACAAACAAGATGTTGCCATGTTATTAGGTAATATTAGCGTCAATGGTAGCTACTTAACTCAACAAGCTGAACCCTTAGGTGCTGCGGCGCTATTTGCTGAATTTAACACTCACTTGCAAGCAATTAAACAATTTACAGATGAGCCTGGTAACTTGTACATCGCGCAACAAAATGTCATCAATAAGCAACTCTTGGCAGAGCAAAGTCACCTGCAAGCTAACACCTTTTTTGATACGACTAATCAGCAGTTAGATCAATTAGTCACACTCGCTAACGAAAGGTTCCACCTATTGCAGATGGTGGCCGTTGATGAAGTGACGACAGCACAAACATTAGCCATTTTAATGGCAGTGATATTTGTATCGATGGCGATATTTATTTATTACTTTACCTCAAAAGCCATGTTGGGCCCTCTACAAGCAATAAACATCGCATTATCGCGAATTGCGGGTGGCGATTTATCGCAACGATTAAGCAAACGAAATAATGATGAATTTGGCGAATTGATAGACAACACTAATAAGTTATCTGATGATTTGACCCAGTTATTACAAGCGATTAATAGTGATGCCCATCAATTAGATGAATCCGCTATTCGCTCACAAGTACAAAGCGAAAAAATATCTCATTCAGCTTCACAACAGATTGATAATATTAGCCAAGCCAAACAGCTTGCCGAACAAATACATCACAGTTCAACTCAGGTTAATCAACAAGCTTCTGAATCAGAGCAATATATCAAATCCGCCTCTGTCCAAGGAGGACAAATAAAAACCATTGCCGATGATAACCGTATCCGTATTGAGACCTTATCAAGTAGCTTGCACGACTCAGTTAAGATCATGACAACGCTTAGTCAGCATAGCAACAATATTGGCGGGATTTTAACAACGATTAGTGCTATTGCAGACCAAACCAATTTACTTGCGTTGAATGCAGCCATTGAAGCAGCCAGAGCGGGTGAGCATGGTCGTGGCTTTGCTGTCGTTGCTGACGAAGTACGTTCATTAGCCTCTAGAACTCAATTATCAACAGCTGAAATTCAAACCATGATAGATGCATTGCAACAAGAAACCACAAACGCCGTTAAGGCGATCACCCAAGGACAAAACCAAGCCAGTGAATGTGTAGAACAAAGCCAATCTTTACATGATGCGATTGAAAATATAGAAACCGCATTAAATACCATTAGTGGCATGAGCCAAAATATTACTCACGCGGCCAATGAACAGGTTAGTTACAGTCAACAAATAGAACAAACAATGACTCAGACTGCAGACTCTGCGCAACAAAATGCCCAAGAATCGGCATCAATGACAGAAAGAAGCCAACAACTAAACCAATTAGCTCATTCACTGACGACCTCAGTAGAACGCTTTAAACTATAACCATTAAGCGAATAAAAACCTGAGGAAAAGCCAGAGGGACGGTATCAATAACTCAATAAACTATCAGCTAGATCCATGAGCTGATCCACTGACTTCATGTATCAGTGCAGTGGAACGTTTTATACCATCATGATTAAGCGAATAAAAACCTGAGGAAAAGCCAGAGGGGCGGTATCAATAACTCAATAAACTATCAGCTAGATCCATGAGCTGATCCACTGACTTCATGCTCCAGTACAATGGAACGTTTTATAACATCATGATTAAGCGAATAAAAAGGCCAGAAACGTCAAGTTTCTGGCCTTTTTGACATCTGCTGTTTAATTTATTTCTTGCCTATGGCCCCAACCGCAAAACGTCTGATAATTGATCTAACCATCATTACGGATTCACCTAACTCACTACTATTATGTAAGGATTTTTCTGATGATATTTTAGTTATCTCTGCTGAATCAGCAATATCAATAATCTGTTGGTTAATGTGTTCTGCGACAGCGCCTTGCTCTTCTACAGCGGCTGACATATCCAAGGTAAGTTGGGTAATTTGCTCGACTGATTGATTAATCGACGCTAATGCATTACGAGTTTCATCGACAATTTGAACACCTTTACTCGCCGCTTGCTCGCCCCTAAGTGACACTTGGACAGCGTTACTGGCACGTTTGGTTAATACACTGACAATACTGTGAATTTTATCGGTTGATTCGCGAGTTTTAAATGCCAGAGAGCGGACCTCATCAGCAACAACACTAAATCCTCGCCCTTGCTCACCTGCCCTTGCTGCCTCAATGGCCGCATTTAACGCAAGTAGATTAGTTTGATCGGCAATACTGGAAATAATACTGGCGGCTTGACCAATCTCATTGGTGGATTCCGATAACTCGCGAACGGTAGTCGCAATATCAGCAACCGAGAGATTTAATTCATCAATAGACTGTTTGGCTTGATTTGCAAGTAGAGCCCCTGCACTCACATTGTCTAATGCATCTTTAGCACTATCAGCATTACGCTCGACATTAGCAGAGACCTCTTGTATCGCTGTAGACATCTCTGTAATGGCTGAAGCAATTTGTTGTATTGATGCGCTTTGAAGACCGACAGCTTTAGCGGTTGACTCTGCTTCAACTTGGGTATGCTCAACAATACCATCTAAAGATCCTGCTGCATCCTCGATCCTTGTCATAGCGGTACGACATCGAGCAATTTCACAACCAAGAGCTAATTTAGCCTGTGCTTTGGCGCCAAAATCAGCAAAGTAGGTTTCTGCGACAGTGCGATCGGTAAACGAATTAGGATTGAGTGTGACGACTTCTAGCCAGTCTTGCTGTTGTTTATAGCCTAACCATGCAGCTGATAGAGTGAGTGTGATTAAACTTATCAAGCCAGGGAACAGCCCCCAGAACTCAAAGAGTACCATTGACAAAACAAACATAGGTAACCAAACGGGTAACAACTTAAGTACTTGATGTTTTATTTTAGCATGCAGTGGCCTTGGGGACTTATTGGCCTTAATCCTGGCATAAGCAGCCTCTGCTCGAGCAATTTCTGCAGGTAATGCCGTTATCCTGACGGACTCATATCCTGCTACTTTATTATTTTCAAACACTGGGGTGACAAATGCGCTAACCCAATAGTAATCGCCATTTTTTCGACGATTCTTAACCAACCCCATCCATACTTTACCAGTTGAAATACAGGCCCACATCTCTTTGAACACTTCACTTGGCATATCGGGATGGCGAACGAGATTATGGGGTTTTCCGACTAACTCGCTTTTGTCAAAGCCGCTTACCTCAACAAAAGCATCATTACAATAAGTGATGTGGCCGCGTAGATCAGTTCCTGAAATTAAACGAACTTCATCGTCGAAGTAATATTGCTTTAGGGTAACGGGTTGATTATTGCGCATGAACACTAAATCCTTTTAAATGTATGGAAAATAAGCATCCATTAAGATTATCTTTGACACCAAGGTGCAAAGATAACAATTCCGTTTAATGAGCTTGTTGATTGATAACATCACTGTACTTAACGAGATATAAACTTATTTTGATAAGTCATTATAAGTTTGGTATGTATCTGAAAATTGTCAATTAATTAATTAACTATCTGTAAAATAATTTTGGTCGATTTATTACCAAGCATTACTCTCGTCGTTTTAAACTTAACCTTGATTGGCTTATCGTGAAGCGAGTTGAAAATGAGCTGAATTCAGGATACTTAGCCTAAAACAGTAAATCCAAGATTAGGTTAATCATCCTGTTGCGAGTTTAAAACACATCTCTATCTATAAACTTAACCCGAGCTTCGTCATCACCAAGGGTTAAGTTATCTAATAACATAGTGCTAATAATCGCTTTATACAGCTTGATTAACAATCCAATTAAACTCTCAAAGGGTTTCTATTCAAGAACGTTATTCAGCGTACTCTTGCATAAAATCATCAAGATTATCGTTAATAACTTCTATTTCATCACCACTAAATTGTGCAATGTGAAACAAGCCCTCACCTTCATTGGTGACCGGAATATTGCTGTTGCCAATAATAATCCCATCTGTTGGGGCCTTTAATGGTATCGGCTCGCCGCCCAGAGGGTTTACAATATTGGCTAACACTTGGCCTTTAGATACTCGCTCACCCAATTTAAATTTAATATTCACCAGCCCATCAGATTCACTGCGTACCCAGTAACTGCGACTTGCATTAACACTGGTGGTTTTAGTGTTAATTTTACCTTTGGTCATACCTAAACAACGCATCACATTGATAACGCCATTTACGCCAGACTTAATCGACATATCGCTAAAGCGCAGTGCTTCACCAGCCTCATATAAAATACAAGGAATATTAAGGCTGTTAGCATAACCGCGCATTGAACCTTCACGTGCTTTAGAAGACATTATGACTGGTGCGCCAAAAGCATTAGCCATATCGAGCATCATTGTATCGTCGGTATCACAGCGGATCTGCGGTAAGTTATCGCGATGAATTGCGCCAGTATGTAAATCAATAATATGAGTTGCACGTTTAACTAAAATACTGCTAAATAAATGCGCTAAACGGCTGGCAAGCGCACCTTTAGCTGAGCCCGGAAAACAACGATTTAAGTCACGACGATCGGGTAAATAGCGAGATTGTTGAATAAAACCAAATACGTTAACGATAGGGACAATGAGTAAGGTCCCGGTTAAGGTTTTAGCATTCACACGACCGAGCAAGCGTCGACATATTTCAATGCCATTTAACTCATCACCGTGGATCGCTGCACAAACCAATAAAACAGGTCCCGCTTTAGTGCCATGAAACACTTCAACGTGCAGATCCATCGGTGTATCGTTATACAGTTTTGCTGCGGGCAATTTAACACTTTGTTGAGTGCCTGCCGGTACGCTAACATCACCGATAACAAACGGTTCGTGCTTTCTTGCCATTAACCAACTCCTTTCGTTTTCGAGCTAGTAGATTTAACATTTTTTTCAATAAACTGAATGATTTTTTCCGCAACATCAATACCAGTGGCTTTTTCGATGCCTTCAAGGCCCGGAGATGAGTTAACTTCCATCACTAATGGACCGTGCTTAGAACGTAAAATATCTACGCCCGCAACGTTTAGCCCCATCGTTTTAGCAGCACGTAATGCCGTTGAACGTTCTTCTGGAGTGAGCTTAACAATGCTAGCAGAACCACCGCGGTGTAAATTAGAACGAAACTCACCTGGTAATGCTTGGCGTTTCATCGCCGCAATCACTTTGTCACCAATCACGAAACAACGAATATCAGCGCCACCAGCTTCGGCAATATACTCTTGCACCATGATGTTGGCTTTTAACCCCATGAAGGCTTCAATAACCGATTCAGCAGCTTTACGGGTTTCAGCTAATACCACACCAATACCTTGAGTGCCTTCAAGTAACTTAATCACACAAGGAGCACCACCGACCATGTCCAACAAATCGGGAATATCAGCAGGCTTACTGGCAAAACCGGTCACGGGCAAACCAATATTCTTGCGAGATAACAGTTGCAATGAACGTAATTTGTCCCGAGAACGTGTAATGGCGACAGACTCGTTTAATGGGTGAGTGCCCATCATTTCGAACTGGCGTAATACCGCGGTGCCATAAAAGGTCACTGACGCACCAATTCGCGGAATAACGGCATCGAATTTTGGCAGCTCTTCACCGCGGACATGAATACTAGGTGCATTCATGTTGATGTTCATGTAACACTTTAATGGATCGACAATTTTGATGGTATGACCGCGAGCTTCAGCAGCTTCTCTTAAGCGACTGGTCGAGTATAAATTCTTATTTCTCGACATTATTGCAATATGCATTTGTTATTCTCCTGCTAAAAATGATTCTGCTGAATTAACCAAAAATCGCCCTTCTAACGCGCGACGACCTAATAACATCCTAAATTTCATGTGATCTCTATTGGTCAATGTCAGTTCGATGTCAAAAAGTTGTGTACCGATAAGAATGGGGGTTTTTATCACGTAACGTTTGGTTACATGGCCGCCGGAATCACTGACATCTCGGCGATCAAATACTTGAAACTCACACACGACTTCTCGGTCAGAATCCTGATCAGGATGCAGCCAGACTCGAACCCATTTTTGGTTATTTTTTTGAAACGGTTTTATTTTGAACGCATGCAAACAAGATGTTTTTGCGCCAGTATCCACTTTGATTTTGACTCTTTCGTTGCCAATATCAGGAAAAGTGCCCCACTCACGCCAACCCACAATACCGAGGGAATGTTCAGTCATGGTCAATCCTTTCTTGTAGAGGAATTATTCATTCCAAAGTGTAATCTTTAAATAAATTAGTGTTTGAATAGATAGCAAAATCGGTTTAACGTCTTGCACTAGCCAACCAATATATGTTGTTGATGAAAGATGAACCACAGGTTTACATCAATAAACCAGCCTTTGAAGCGATTTTAACACCAACACTTTATTTATATCAAATTAACATTCATAGAATAACGAAAAAAAATTTCTATCTCAGTAAGTTACAATGGATATACGGAAATTTAAAAAGCATCAAAATATTATGTTTACTCTAGATAAAATACCAAAAAACACCGCATTAATATAGAGATGTCAACATAAGGTATTCAATCTTAATAGTTTAAATAAATCCTAGCTATGTCACTTACTACAGACATTGTTTAACATACTAGTAAAATTATAACATTATAATCTGCATCGCTATTGTAAAAAGGTATCGTCATGTTCAGTCAACTTAGTTTCGATTTTTTAAACACTCTCGCAGCCAATAATGATAGAGAATGGTTTAAAGCCAACCAGCAACAATATGAAGATCAGGTTAGAAGCCCTGCATTACAATTTATACAAGCCATGCAAGGACCCATTTTAGGCTTATCACCACGATTTGTTGCTGTAGCTAAAAAAGTCGGGGGTAGCCTAATGCGCCCACAACGCGACAGTCGCTTTAGTAAAAATAAAACGCCTTATAAGACCAATGTGGGTATCCAGTTTAGACACTTTCAAGCAAAAGATGTGCATGCGCCTGGATTTTATGTCCATATTGCCAATGATGAATGCTTTATTGCGGCTGGAATTTGGCATCCTGAATCAAAAACGCTCAATGCAATTCGCCATTGTATTGATGAAAACCCTAACGCGTACCAAAAAGCATTAGCGCAATTGAGGCAGGCTGGATTTGAATTAACAGGCGATAGCTTATCCAGACCGCCACGCGGATTTGATAAACATCATCCCATGATTGACGAGCTAAAGCGTAAAGACTTTATCGCCATAAAATCCATTAGTCCTGAGCAAGTATGCCAGGCTGATTTTGTCGAGTTTTGTGCGCAAGAATATCAGCATACTCGCGCATTAATGGCTTACTTATGCTTTGCCCTAGAGCTAGATTTTTAGTCTTTAAGCACCATAACGACACGTTAATCATGGTGTTGTTGAAAATATTAACTCATTTTTACGCTGTTATAGTTTTAGCTCATTATTTAGATAAGCCGTGTTAAACTAGCAAAAAATAGTTTCCGGTGCAGCACTCTGTTAGTTGCTGCACCTATTACCAGGTCAATTCATGAGCCATAATATTTCCGCCATGTCTAACACAACACCATCAATTGAGACATCTGCGTCCGAAATCGCTGCGATCACGCCAGCACATAAACGCGCCTTAAGTTACTCGACAACGATTGAAACACTCTTCAATCAAGTGATGAACACCGGCATGCCAGCCGATAGAATCATTGGCCAATATTTTCGCGAGCATAAAAAACATGGCTCTAAAGATAGACGAGTGATCCGTGAAAGTTTGTTTGGTTTATTTCGCTGGTGGGGTTGGTTAAGCCAGTTAGAGACCAGTCATAAACACAGTACATGGTTCCAACAATTAAGCGCTTGTGCAATGTTAGAACAACACCCATGGCATGATGTCACTGGTGCTTGGAATGATTTTGCTGATTGGCCTCAAACCCGTGCAGATCAAACCACCCTAGATAATCAAGCCACATTAAAAGATAAATTAGCCGCTTATATTGCTTTAAGCGCGATAGAAAGTTGTCAAATCACTCAGTTATTACCCCAATGGTTTTGGCAACTTTGTCCAGTTGATAGCACAGAGCAATATGCGCTTGTTAACGCAATGACGACTCGCCCCCCCATTTGGGCTCGGGCACAAACATTATCAACAGCCAAATTAATTACGTCACTTAAACAAGCGGGTGTTGAAGCTAAAACTAGCGGCTACTTTGCCGATGCCATTAGTCTAGGGCATAAAAGTATTAATCTAAATGAGATAGAGGTTTATAAACAAGGTCATCTTGAAATTCAGGATTTAGCCTCACAAGTTATTGGCCAAATTTGCCAGCCAAACAATCATGAAAAATGGTGGGATGCGTGCAGTGGTGCTGGCGGTAAATCCCTGCAATTGCATTCATTAATGTCACAGCAAAGCACAAAATTCAGCGGTAACATTACGGCATCAGATATTCGCCATAAACCTTTAGAAGAACTGCGTAAAAGAGCTAAACGTGCGGGTTTTGAGCATATCAGTGTCGCGCCATGGAAAGGAGAGGTATTGCCTGTCGATGCTAATGCTTTTGACGGTGTATTAGTTGATGCACCCTGCAGCTGCACTGGCACTTGGCGTCGAAATCCTGATATGCGCTGGCTTGATGATGCTAGCGCGATTACAGACAAACCTATACTTCAATTAGCAATTTTACGTCGAAGCGCTGCTGCAGTAAAATCGGGCGGTAAATTGGTTTATGCCACCTGCTCTTTATCACCAAGTGAAAATGAACAGATTGTGAAAGACTTTTTATCAGTAACGTCTGAGTTTGAACTTGAACCAGTCATACATCCTTTTACTGGTGAGCAATTTGATATGTTAACGATTTGGCCTCAACAAGCCGATAGTGATGGGATGTTTGTTGCTAAGATGCGTCGTAAATAGCACGCTGACTCAAACACTAATGCCAAATAATGCTCCACTAAAAAGCCATCTTTCGATGGCTTTTATATTATGGTTCACAGACAAACACTATTGAGCTATTTTCTGTGCAGCCGCAGTATTAATTCCGCTTCAGCTTTTGGCAATTCACACTCTTGCATTAACTCTTCAATACCAGCCCCAAGACCGACCATTTTAAGCGCACGCGAGTATAATTTAGCTTGTGGGTCTTGCTGGCTAGCTTCTTCAAGCATATCAGACTGTTTAGACAGTTTTTTTTCTAGTTCGACAACTCGCCTACCGACACCAATAGTACCACTGCGTAATTCGTGTAATTCACGCTTAACAGCTTCACGCTGACGGTCGCTTTCTTTAACCAACACAGTCAGGGCATCCACTTTAGTTTTTAATTTACTCGACTGTTTTTGCAAGTAAAGTACTAAAACAAGACATGCAATCGCACACACTAAAGCTGCAATTAGAAATTCATCACCCATTAACATACCTATGTTGCTATTACTCAAAAGCACTAAGCCAAACAAAAAAGCCAACAGTGATTCGGTTGGCTTTTCGGTTACAACACGACTAGATTTGAGTTAATTCAACCCACTCATCGTCAGATAATAGTTTATCTAAATCAACCAAGATTAATAACTCGTTGTCGCGATTACTCACCCCTTGAATAAATTTAGCACTTTCTTCCGTGCCGACATTAGGAGCGTTATCGATTTCAGAACGGCGCAAGTATACGACTTCAGCCACGCTATCAACTAAGATACCAATAACTTGTTTTTCTGCTTCAATAATCACGATACGAGTCGAGTCGTCTAATTCTGCTGATTGTAAGCCAAAACGTGAACGAGTATCGATAACGGTAACTACGTTTCCGCGAAGGTTAATAATCCCTAACACATAATCAGGAGCACCTGGCACAGGAGCTATTTCGGTATAACGTAATACTTCCTGAACTTGCATTACGTTAATACCATAGGTTTCATTATCTAATTTAAATGTTACCCATTGTAATACTGCATCGTCTTTACTTGCAGCAACCGCTGCTACACTTCTAGAATCGCTCATAGTTAACCTCGGTCAATCGAATCCTGACAACCTAAACCTGCATCAAGCATTTTGATTAATGCTTGAACATGTAAAATGCCACACATTTGTTGTTTTACTACTCCAGCAAGCCAAGGACGCTTACCCGGTTTTTCACGCCAATTGACGTGGGATTTATCTATTTTAACGGCGTTAACTAACGATTCGCACGTTAGTCCCCACTGACTATCTTCTAGCATAACAAGATATTGATAATTTACCGTTTGTGCTAATGCTGGAGAATATTTTTCAGGCATTACCCATGCACATGTATCAACCACATTAATTTTAGTATCTCGGTGGGTTTGCACCCCTTTAAACCAAGAGGGCCTACCAATAAGATGGTTTATCTTGTCAATTTTAATAATCCCCCCCAAGCTCACTAGTGGTACCGCTAACGTTAACCCTGCAACATTAAAGAATAGCACCTGAAACTCATCATCAAGTACTTCTTGTAAATCATGGGTGATACTCGGTGGTTGATGCCCAACCTGAGTTTGTGGTGGCGTTTGCACTTGCTCCGCCGAATTCATCACCAACTCTTCATGCTTAATAATAGCGTCTTTTATAACAGCATGTGAACTTTCGTTATTATTTATATCGACTAACGGCTTGATTTCTTTATCCGTTAGCTCTATTTCTTGTGTTTTTGTATTATTAACGACTGCTTTAGGCTCAATATCACTAATTGCCTGACGAACACGTTCAGCGCTATTTTTGATCTGTTGCGATAAATCTGTTTCAGCACTAGGTGTAGATACTGCTGATAATAATTTTTCAAGCGCCAGTTTATCTACACTGGTTGTCGGCTGGGCATAATCCCACTGGCTCGCAACAACAGATGAAATCTTAGACAAAGTTGGTGGTGAATAATGCGCTGATGAAGATGCGGCTATTGTGGTGGTATCAGCCAGCTTGTCCTCGATAATATTTAGCGATTTAGTAGTAATATTATTAGCAGGATTCACAGGAATCGACTCTGACGATTCCTGTAGTAAAAGACTGAAATAATCAAAAACAGTTTCATCAACCGATTTTGACATGGTTAAACTCCTGAGAAAATAAAAAATCCAGCAGACGATTGTAAGCTTTTACACCTCGGCTACTGGCTGAATAATGTGATGCTGGTAAATGAGCCAAGCTTGCATCTCTAAATTTAGTATCCACAGGAATCACATCACTTGGCCAAAGTGATGAACCATATTTATCCTGCAAAAATTGTAGTGCGATAGGTGAGGCTTTAGTTCGCTTGTCATACATAGTCGGTAATACTGTGAAACTGTATCGTGTTTTCTTAGAACGCCCCATGATTTCCATGGTTTTCACCATACGTTCAAGGCCTTTTATGGCTAAAAACTCAGTCTGAACCGGTATAATAATGTGATGACTTGCAGCTAATGCATTGACCATTAGCACCCCTAAAACAGGTGGGCAGTCAATGATAGCCACATCATATTTATCTTCAAGTAGCGCCAATAAATTGCGCAACACCAAGCCCATACCTTCCTGATGACCTAAGGATCTATCCAGTGTTGCTAACGCCATATTAGCAGCAATAATATCCAGTCCCTCTATTTGAGTAGGGATGACATTTTGTAATATAAACTCTTGAGTCAGTGTCTGGTGATTCAAAAAGACATCATAAAGCGAACATGGCACTTCATCTGAATCAATACCTAAGTAATAACCCAATGAAGCATGAGGATCAGTATCAATCATCAGCACTCGTTGACCACGCTTAACCAATGCTCCGGCTAAACTGGCTACTGTGGTTGTTTTACCGACACCACCTTTTTGATTCGCTACCGTCCATACTTTCAAAAAAAGCCTCTCAACTCATTATAATGATGCTGTTATGGAATATTGACTACTGCTTGTGTTGTGTATCATCACGGGTTGTTACACGGATCCCGCCGTTAGGTAAACGGATCACCTTAACCCCTTGAGCATCTTCTGACACTATGATTTCTTGATTATTGCCTTCACTAACAACTTCGGGATGCTTATGTTTAGTGGGCTGATCATCATCTAAAGCGCCAGGTCCAAACAACACACTTTTAGCTTGCTCTTGTCCTGCGGACGCAACAATTGCTTGAGTTTGTTCAGGATGCTGAGTTAACCAATTAGCAATATTAGCAGCTTGCTCCTCAGGAACCATCAAAAGTACTTGAGAGTCGGTTAAACGAGCCACATCTTGCTTTAATAGTGTTATCTTTTTATTCGCATCAACATACAAACCCGCTAGTACTAAGATGGCAATAAAACACAGAAAAAAACCCAGCATGTGCTTAGTCTGTAAGGAATAACTCGACTTAGCCACGACTAGACTCTTTTAAAATAGCTTCAGCAATATTATCCAACGAAATAGAGTGAGTCGAGATACCAGCAGATGCTACAGCTTGTGGCATACCATAGACAACACAACTCGCTTCATCTTGTGCCCAAATTGTTGCACCAACAGACTTTAACATTCTAGCCCCTTCTCTACCGTCGGCCCCCATCCCAGTCAACACTACAGCCAAAACATCTCCACCAAAAGCTTTAGATGCAGACGCAAAAGTAATATCTACACTTGGCTTATAATTCATTTCAGGGGTACCAGGAACAACTTTAAGTCTGCCTGTAATACCATTTCGCTCAACCATAAGCTGCATACCACCGGGCGCTAAATAAGCGCATCCAGGGCGCATAACATCCCCATTTTCAGCCTCTTTTACATCAATTTTACACAATGTATTTAAACGTGCTGCAAATGCAGGAGTAAATGCTGCAGGCATGTGCTGGATCAATACAATTGGATGAGGATAATTAGCAGGAAAAGCGGTTAATACTTTCTGCAAAGCCACTGGTCCACCAGTTGAAGTCCCGATAAGTAATACTTTGTATTGTTTACCACTAGCCCGAATAGACGATATTGATGAACTCGTGTTATTGGGAGTATGGCGATCGGGAGATGCACTAGAGTGGGTTGCTGCAGGCGTTGGAGTTAAACCGCTGCTAAATGGACGACGAGATGAATAGGTATCCGAAGCGGAAACCGATGTTTTACGAGGTTCAGGTGATGATGAAGTCGATAATGAACTTGATGCTGAACTTGGGCGATATACTCTGCGTCGCCCCAAAGCTTTAATTCGCTGCTGCAGTAACAGTATTGCATCGTCTTTATTGGTCGCAATATCTTCAAAGCGTTTTGGTAAAAAATCTAATGCGCCGGCTTCTAACGCATCAAGTGTCGCTTTGGCACCATCATGAGTTAATGATGAAAACATTAAAATTGGAGTGGGGTTAGTAGCCATGATTTCACGCACAGCAGTAATACCATCCATCACTGGCATTTCAATGTCCATGGTAATGACTTGAGGCTTTAACTTTGCAGCCATTTCAACAGCTTCTTTACCGTTAACAGCAACAGCAACGACTTCGAGATCAGGATCTTTATTAACAATCTCACTGACTCGACGTCGAAAAAAGCTAGAATCATCTACAACTAATACTTTTATGGCCATTTAATTCCTTAAATAATGGAACTTTTTTTATTTTTTGCTTTTGGCGTAATGTTTCAGTAGTCCTGGCACATCTAAAATAAGTGCAATACCACCATCTGATGTAATTGTTGCCCCCGCCATTCCTGGCGTACCTTGTAACATACTGCCAAGTGGTTTGATGACAACTTCTTCTTGCCCAATTAATGCATCAACAACGAAACCGATTTGCATCGTACCAAGTTGAACAATCACAACATGGCCATGCTTCTTATCACCATGCTTAAATGTCGATTTCTTACTGTGCAACCAATGTTCTAGATAAAATAATGGCACGGCTTTATTACGGAAAATAACCGTTAATTGACCATCGACAATATTGGTTTTGGTTAAATCTAAATTAAAGATCTCATTAACACTCGATAATGGCAGAGCGAAGACTTGATTAGACACATCGACCATCAAGGTTGGCATGATAGCCAAGGTTAACGGCACTTTAATTTCAAGTGTGGTGCCCTTACCTTTCATCGAATCAATGTAGACAGTACCATTGAGTTGATTTATGCGGGTTTTCACCACATCCATACCCACACCACGGCCTGAAATGTCTGAGATTTCAACTTTAGTTGAAAACCCTGGAGCGAAAATCAGATTATACGCTTCGTTATCAGTCATTCTAGAGGCGGCATCTTCATCGAGCACACCACGACTTATCGCAATTTGTTTTAGCTTTTCAGGATCCATGCCAGCGCCATCATCCTCAATTTTCAGCAGGATGTGATCACCTTCTTGGCTAGCCGATAAGGTAATAGTACCGGTTCGGGATTTACCATTTGCTTCACGAGTCACCGGCATTTCAATACCGTGGTCGACTGAGTTTCTCACTAAGTGGACCAAAGGATCGGCTAAAGCCTCAACTAAATTTTTATCAAGATCGGTGTCTTCACCAATCATCACTAAATCAATTTCTTTATTTAATGTACGCGCTAAATCTCGAACAACCCGTGGGAAACGACCAAATACTTTCTTGATAGGTTGCATGCGCGTCTTCATCACCGCACCTTGTAAATCAGCGGTCACCAAATCAAGGTTAGCAAGTGCTTTTGACATTTCCTCGTCTTCACGATTAATGCCTAAGCTCACCAGTCGATTACGGACTAATACCAATTCACCAACCATATTCATGATTTGATCTAAACGAGCGGTATCAACGCGAACTGTGGTTTCACCTTGTGGCACAGACGACGCTTTGACAGGGGCTTTATCTGCTAAGGGTTCAACTTTTGGCACAACGGCTGGAGTCGATGGCATGACTGGCTTAGCAACTGGAGTCGGAGCGGGTTTTGCTGCCGGCGGAGGAGTAACCACTTTAGCAGATTCTGCAGCAACCGGAGTTGATTGCACTTTCGCTACTGGGGCAGTGCCTTTACCGTGTAATTCATCTAAAAGACGTTCAAACTCATCGTCGGTGATTTCATCTGAGTCTACTGCGGGTTGAGCAACTGGTGTACTTGCAGGCTTAGCGGCAACCACAGGTTCTTCTTTCGCTTTAAATGAACCTGAGCCGTGTAACTCGTCTAAGAGTGCTTCAAATTCGTCATCGGTAATTTCGTCACTGCTTTTTGCTGGTGCTGGTTTTGAGTCAATATTGTCTTTATTTATTGCAGAAGATTTAGATGCAACAGGACTGTTACCTGAACCGTGTAAGGCATCAAGCAAGGCTTCAAATTCTAACTCATCAATTTCATCAATGCTGCCAGAATCAGACGTTTCTGCCGTAAAAGAACTCACATCCTCTATGACTTCAGGCTCGTTAACCTCAACAATATTTTCGATAGGTTCAAGTTCTGCAGCCGACATCTCTGAGGGTAATGGTGCACCTGAACTTAATAATTTGAGTTTCGCAAGTAGCATTGGATCTGCAGGGTCTTGTTCTTGTCCCTGTTGAGTTTGAGCAAACATAGTATTAATGGCGTCGACCGCTTGCAAAATAATATCCATTAATTCTGCATTTACGCCACGTTTTCCGGTGCGCAATAAATCGAACGTATTTTCAGCTTCATGACACACGTCAACCATCGGCTTTAAGCTTAAAAAACCAGCTCCGCCTTTGACAGTATGAAATCCACGGAAAATAGCATTAAGTAAATCACTGTCATCAGGATTATTTTCAAGGGCAACTAGCTGCTCTTGTAGAAGCTCTAAAATCTCACCAGCTTCAATTAAAAAGTCCTGGAGTATCTCTTCATCAACATCAAAGGACATTAAATTGACTCCTAATTAGAAACCCAGACTTGATAGCAGATCGTCTACTTCATCCTGACCTGTCACCACATCTTCACGCAGTTCTGCATTCATGATGGGGCCTTCTGCTTCTATTTTATTATCGTTTATCGTTGGCGATGACTCAGTAATATGATCACCAAACACCGTTAGCATTGAAACTAAATTACTTTCTACTTCACGAACTAAATCAATCACTCGACGGATCATTTGGCCAGTTAAGTCTTGGAAGTCTTGCGCCATTAAAATTTGATTTAATAGCTCACGAAGACGATTACAATCATTTTCACTGTGTAACATAAACTGCTGAACATCATGGCAAAGTGATTTAAACTCACCCAACTCGATGTCACGACGCATCAATTTATCCCACATTGGCGTTACTGATTGAATATTACTGATAATGGTATCGGCCAAAGGTAGACATTCTTCAACTGCATCCATGGTTTTATTAGCAGCTTGCTCTGTCATATCGATAACGTAGTTTAATCTTTCTTTAGCGTCCGGAATTTCGGTATTGGCTAATTCAGATAAACGGTTATCAATTTGGAAATCTTTTAATGCACTATGAAGTTGTCGAGTTAACTTACCCACTTCTTCAAAAAGCTCACGCTGCAATGGTGTAGCAAGCTCCCTGATGACGTCATCAGCTTTATCTTGCTGACCTAAGGTAAGCAATTCAACAAGTTCTTGGGCCTGTTCGAGAGTGATTAACCCCGATATTGATGCCTGCATGACTTATCCTTGCTTATGCGAGTCGTTCAAAGATTTTATCTAACTTTTCTTTTAACGTTGCGGCGGTGAAAGGCTTTACCACATAACCATTTACCCCAGCTTGCGCTGCAGCAATAATTTGTTCACGCTTGGCTTCTGCGGTTACCATCAATACGGGTAAATGCTTTAACGAATCATCTGCACGGATTGCTCTAAGTAAATCAATACCTTGCATTCCAGGCATGTTCCAGTCTGTTACTACAAAATCAAAATCGCCTTTTTGTAACATAGGTAGGGCTGTTGAGCCATCATCTGCTTCTTGGGTATTATTAAATCCCAAATCTCGCAACAAGTTCTTAATGATACGCCTCATTGTTGAAAAATCGTCAACAATAAGAATCTTCATATTCTTGTCCAAGGTTTCCTCCGGTGAGCTGACACTCGTTTGCTCTAAATAAGTTATTATTCTTGTGTCCAATGCTTGAGTTTAGCTTTTAATCTGAGCATTGCCTGACTTAATATCTGGCTTACACGCGATTCACTAACATCAAGGATGGCACCGATTTCTTTTAAATTTAATGCTTCGTTGTAATATAACGACAACACTAACGCATCTCTTTCTGGCAATGTCTTAATTGCTTCAACCAATGCAGATTGGAATTGAATTTCAGCAAGCGAGTCAAAGGCCTCATCTGGCGATTCATTATCTGTGATTAACACATCTTGCGAAACACCAAGATCTTCTATGCCTATGATTTTACCAACAGAAACATCATTTAAGATATGATGGTACTCATCGAGCGACATTTCAAGCTTTTCAGCAATTTCAGTATCATAAGCATCACGACCAAGCAGTTGCTCTAATTCATCAATTACTTGTGCAACTCGACGATTATTACGGTGAACTGAGCGTGGAACCCAGTCACCACGACGAATTTCATCTATCATCGCTCCACGAATTCTAATGCCAGCAAAAGTTTCAAACTTAGCACCTTTGCTGTTATCAAATTTTGATGAGGCCTCAAGCAACCCCATCATTCCAGCTTGTAACAGGTCATCAAGTTGCACCGATGCTGGTAATCTTGCCAGCATATGATGAGCAATTCTTTTTACCAACGGTGCATACTGTTCAATGATAGACGTTTTGTTATCGAACTGAGTATACGCTGCGGCTTTATTCACCCGTTCTTCCTTCTTGTATCGGCTTACGTTGTACAAGACGTTCAACAAAAAATTCTAAATGACCACCGGGTTGCTGTGGCACAGGCCAAGTCATAATTTTATTGGCTAATCCGTGGTAAGCAATGGCTGAAGGTGATTTAGGATACGCTTCAACGACTAGTTTTTGTTTACGAACTGCTTTACGTAAATTCTCATCAAAGGGAATGGTTGCCACCAACTCCAATGCAACATCTAGAAATCTATCAGTCACTTTACTGAGTTTAGCAAATAATTCCATACCTTCTCGTAAACTACGTACCATATTTGCCACAATTTTGAAGTGGAACACACCATGTTCACGACTTAGTATCTTAATTAACGCATAAGCATCAGTAATCGATGTTGGTTCGTCACAAACCACAATTAATACATCTTGTGATGCACGAGAAAAACTCAGCACCATATCTGATATACCAGCAGCAGTATCAACAATTAAAATATCAAACTGAGTCCGCATTTCACTAAATGCACGGATCAAGCCGGCATGTTGTGCTGGTGTCAATTCAACCATCGCTTGTGAACCTGATGTAGCAGGAACAATACCGATACCTTTGGGTCCGCGTACAATGATGTCATCTAATTCGGCATCACCTGACAAAACATGAGATAAATTTTTCTCAGCACGTATCCCGAGCATCACATCGACATTGGCTAAACCTAAATCGGCATCAAGTACTAATACACGTTTGCCCTTTTCGGCTAATGCTACCGCAGTATTAATTGACACACTTGTTTTACCAACTCCGCCTTTACCACCGGATACGGCAATTACTTTAACTTTATCGTTATTTGGTTGATTCATCATACGTAAACCACTTGCTTGATCCCGAGTCATATCTTTACTCAAATGCATAGGCTGTGTCATTAGACCACACTGTGTCTTGTGATAATTGTTGTTCAGTTTCATTTAACGCCGCGAGAGCTTTCTTGGCTAGCTCTAGTGTATCTGCGACTTTCATGTCCTCAGGAACACGTTGACCGTCAGTAACATAGCTTAATGGTAACTCATTTTGAATCAATACGCTCAATGCACCTGCAATTGATATTGATTCATCTAATTTTGTTAAAATCGCACCCGCTAATGGAATACGTTTAAAATGTTCTACAGCATCTTGTAAGACACGGCGCTGGCCTGTCGCTGACAAGACTAAGTAACTCCGAATGGGGATCCTACTATTTGCCGTCAAATTATCAAGTTGCTGATATAAGCGCATATCTCGCTGCCCCATACCGGCGGTATCGATTAATACTAACTTACGATTCCTAAATTGATAAAGAATTTGTTCTAATTCGGCTAAATCATGTGCTTGTTTCACCGGACAGCCCATTATTTTGCCATAAGTTGCTAATTGCTCATAGGCACCAATACGATAATGATCTGTGGTAATCAATGCCACCTGCTCGGGGCCATGATGGGCAGCAAATCGAGCTGCTATTTTAGCTAAAGAAGTCGTCTTACCTACACCTGTTGGGCCAACAAAAGCGACCACCCCCCCCCACGTTTGACAATATCATCACCTTGGTTGTCGAGTAAGTTAGCTAAGCTTTGCGGTAGCGCTCTTACTAAGTCGGCTGGCGTATAATGTTGACTCAATCCTGCTAGTTTAGCAGCAACTGCAGGAGAAAACTCTGCGGCAGTCAATTTACTTTCAAGCATAGCACCAACTGGATCGGTACGCTTTTTTTGGTCTTTCATTAACGATGACACTTGATGAGTCAATAAGTTACGTAATGAAGCCATTTCTTCACGCAACGCGTCCATATCATCAGATTGATTTCTATTAGTTTTTTTAGTGTGTTCAGGCGCGACCGGCGCTTTTAACGTTGATGTTGGCTTAGCAGTCTTTGCCCCTTGTAATTGACGCGCCCACTCAGGTAATTCAGGTTCATCTTGGCGAACAGACATTTGTTGTTTCATGCGATTATGCTGTTTTTCAAGCAATGCTTGAAGAGAATCTGCTTCCGGTGGCGGATTTACCTTAGATTGAGCTTTCATTACAGGCTTAGCGCCTATTGAGACGCGATCCTCACTGACATCCATAAAGCTAGTCGTCGGCGCTTGCGATGCAATAGAGGCCTTAGGTTCATCATAATCGACTGCGGCGACAATTTCGATTCCGCCTGCAACTTTTTTGTTTGACATAATGACAGCGTCAGAGCCTAAGGTCTCTTTTACTTGAGCCAATGCTTCGCGCATATCTTTGGCAAAAAATCGTTTAATTTTCACTTATGCACCTCAATAAACTGACGTTATCACTATTGGCCAACAGCAGAAACAATTCTAATTTGTTTCTCATCGGGTATTTCTTGATAAGAAATCACTCGTAAATTTGGAATAGTGTATTTAACAAATCTGGACAGCGTTGACCTCAACATACCAGAGGTCAATAAAATGGCTGGTTGCCCTACCATTTCTTGCTTCTGTGCAGCATCTAACAATGACTGCTGCATGCGTTCTGCAAGGCCGGGTTCAATATTCGGTCCTTCACCGCCAGTCGCCTGCATAGACTTATGCAACATCTGTTCCAACTCTGGCGCCAATGTAATGACAGGTATTTCAAGTTCAGGCCCAGAGATTTCTTGTACTATCATGCGTTTTAGCGCTATACGCACTGCTGCAGTTAAGACTTCGGTATCATTACTCTTGGTGCCGTACTCTAATAATGTCTGCACTATGGTGCGTAAATCACGAACCGAGACGCCTTCGTTAAGTAAGTTTTGCATGACTTTAACGACCGACCCCAACGGCATAATATCAGGTACAAAACCATCAACTAATTTAGGCGAGTTCTTGCTCAGCATATCCATTAACTGCTGCACTTCTTCATAACCTAATAGTTTGGCTGCATTATTACTCAATAACTGACTAATATGCGTTGCCACAACCGTTGCGGTATCAACGACGGTATAACCTAATGTTTGTGCATGTTCACGTTGCTCTGGTGTGATCCACACCGCCTCTAAACCAAAAGCGGGGTCACGGGTGTCAATACCGTCAAGCTTACCGTAAACCTGACCAGGATTGATCGCTAGCTCACAATCATGTCTAACTTCAGCCTCACCTACCACCACACCCATTAAGGAAATACGATATGCATTTGGCGATAAGTCTAGATTGTCACGAATATGCACCGCTGGCACTAAAAAACCTAATTCTTGTGACAATTTTTTACGCACACCTTTAATTCGGCCTAATAACTCACCCCCCTGAGACTTATCAACCAATGGAATTAACCGATATCCCACTTCCAGACCGATAGTATCAACATGGCGCACATCATCCCAACTTAACTCTTTAGGTTCTTTATCTCTAGCTTCTACTGGCCCTTTGGTCGCCAGTGTCAGTGCCGCTTGTTTTTTGTCAACATTACGCTTGTAGACAAAGTACGCTGCACCAGCAGTAATAAATGCGAAGGTCAAAAATGCCACATGAGGCATTCCAGGCACAATACCCATGATAAACAGTAACCCAGCAGCAATGGCTAATGATTTGTGACTGTCAAACATCTGACTAAACATCATTTGGCCCATATCACCAGATTCATTTTGACGCGTTACCATTAACGCGGCTGCAATTGATAATAATAAACCGGGAATTTGTGCAACCAAGCCATCACCGATGGTCAGCAAAGTATAAATTTCTACTGCACTAGAAAAATCAAGGTCATGCTGAACGATACCAATCACAAAACCACCGAGTATATTGATGACAAGAATCATAATACCGGCGATAGCATCACCTTTAACGAACTTTGAAGCACCGTCCATCGCACCATAAAAGTCGGCTTCACGAGTCACTTCAGCACGGCGAATACGCGCCTGGTCTTGGGTTAAGGTGCCAGCATTTAAATCAGCATCAATGGCCATTTGCTTACCCGGCATAGCATCCAAGGTAAATCGAGCACTCACCTCAGCAATACGCCCCGCACCTTTCGTTACCACAGCAAAGTTAATGATAATAAGAATAATGAACACCACTAAACCAACCGCATAGTTGCCGCCAATAACCACAGAACCAAAGGCTTCAATCACTTTACCCGCAGCATCACCACCATTATGACCTTCGAGCAATACAATACGGGTGGAGGCAACGTTAAGCGCGAGTCTTAATAAAGTCGCAACCAGTAAGACTGTCGGAAATGCAGCAAAATCAAGGGGTCTGTCAGAATAAATAGCAACAAGTAACACAACTAATGCTAACGCGATATTGAATGAAAATAGGATATCGAGTAAAAAAGCAGGAATGGGTAAAACTACCATCCCAAGCGCAGCAAGTACCAATAAAGGTGTACCGATACCTTTAAATGTCGATGGTCTTATTTGTTTAAACTGCCCGAAAGCTGCTTTTGCATCCATAGAGGGGAACCCTTTGTATAGTCTATTGCGAAATACTATGTTTTTATTTGACGCTAATAAACCTACAAAGCAAAAACTAAGCCACTATTAGTTATAGCATCATTCATAATGTCGCGATTTGACTGATATAGGGTTGATTAATGTTTTAAATCATCAGGAATAGGTTGATTAATAGGAATGGGTTTAGGCCGACGACCTTTGCCTTTTTGATATTGTCTTAGCTGAAAAACATACGCGAGTATTTGTGCTACTGCAGTAAATAGGCCTTCTGGAACTTGCTGGTCTATTTTAGTTGTGTGGTAAATAGCACGGGCAAGTGGTGGAGCAGAAACAATAGCAACATTATGTTCACGAGCAATTTCACGTATTTTAAAAGCAACATCGTCGACCCCTTTAGCGATTAAAAAGGGTGCAGAAGAACGACTTACATCGTATTTAACCGCCACAGCATAGTGTTCAGGGTTGACCACGATAACATCAGCATTAGGTACCTCGGTCATCATGCGTCGTTGCGCCAGCTCTTGCTGCATTTGTCTTATGCGGCCTTTAACTTCAGGCTTACCTTCAGTGTCTTTATATTCATCTTTAACTTCTTGCTTGGTCATTTTTAACTGTTTGTTATGATTCCAAATTTGAAATGGCACATCAATAACAACAATCAATAGCATGGAGCTACACAGTAAAATAAACATCCAAATCAACAAATCTAAGGCGTGATAAACATTACCAGGAAGATGATCGCTAGACAGAGTCAAAATATCATAGAAATAAAAACTAAGAAGGAAATATGCAGATAACGCTACCACAGAAAATTTAGCGATACCCTTTGTAAGTTCAACTAAGGCTTGAGTACCAAACATGCGTTTAAAGCCACTCATCGGGTTCATTTTACTGCCTTTTGGCATAAAGGCTTTGACTGAAAAAGACATACCGCCTAAGGCAATATTTCCCAGAAAAGACACGAATGCCAATAAAGCAATAAAGCTGATCAACGGCCAAGCAAGCTCATTGCCAACAACGCCCCAAACCCGAAACATGGAATTAGTATCAAAAATTTGATCGCGTTCCATTGAAAACACTTGCTTCATAATGGTGTAGAGACTTTTGGCAATAGCAGGTCCTGTCATCGAAAACCCTATCGATGCAGCAAGCAATACAGCTGCAGTGCCTAACTCTTTAGAGCGAGCAACTTGACCTTTTTCACGTGCTTGTTCAAGTCGCCTTCCTGTGGGGTCTTCTGTGCGTTCTTGACCGCTATCACTTTCTGCCATTTATGCCCCCTAAAAAACCACTGAACCATCAATTTGACATTGAAGTAGCAATAGATCACACATGAGCAGCTGTGCAGCCAGCCACACTTCATCAAAATGCGCCATGATCGGGGCTAACGTTAACCATAAAATCAATAAACCGCTAACCATAGTGACCGGAAAACCAATCGAAAAAATATTTAATTGCGGCGATGCACGAGTCATCACACCAAAGGATAAATTGATTAGTAGTAAAGCAATAATCGCAGAAATCGACATCGTTAAGGCTGAACCGAACATGAAACTGCCCCAATCAGCAAGGGCACGGTAATTAGCAATTGATATGCCTTGATTTGAAATTGGAATCGTTTCAAAACTGGCTACCAACATCCGCAACATCAATAAATGTCCATCTACGGCTAAAAAAATTAATGTGGCGAGTAATAGAAAAAAGTTACTCACTACAGGTGTTTGCTCACCTGATCCCGGGTCTACCATAGAAGCAAAGCCTAAACTGGTTTGCATACCAATAATTTGCCCTGTTAACACAAAAGTTTGCATCACCATTAAGGTGACAAAACCCATAGTGACCCCGATCAAAATTTGCTGAGCAATGACAAAAACAGAACTTAATGCCATTAACTCGATATTTTCAATGGGAGGCAGCATAGGTGCTACGGCCATAGTAATCGCAACAGATAACATCAGTCGAACTCGAGCGGGAGTAGTATTAGCGCCAAATACAGCCATTACCATCAACATGGATGAAATACGAAAAAAAGGCAAAAGATAGGCCGCAATTGTTTGACTGATTTCATCAAACAAAATATCCACAACTTAACCTATAACCTGTGGGATGAGGTTGACCATCTCATAGAAGAAATCCATCATAGTTTGCACTAGCCAGTGGCCTAAAAACATCAATGCAAATAAGGTCACGAGCAAACGTGGTAAAAAACTTAAGGTTTGCTCGTTAATTGAAGTCGCCGCCTGAAAGACCGCCACAATCAAACCAATAAATAAGCCAGGCAAAATAATCGCTGACACAATCAGTACGATAACGGAGAGTGCTTCTCGAAAGATATCAATGAGCGATTCTGGAGACATAAATACGAGGCCTTATATTCCGAAACTATTCGCTAATGTGCCCATCACAAGACCCCAACCATCAACCAGTACAAACAGCATGATTTTAAAGGGCAACGACACAATCATTGGTGACAACATCATCATCCCCATCGCCATTAAAATACTGGCAACCACTAAGTCTAAGACTAAAAAAGGCACAAACAGCATAAAGCCAATTTGGAATGCCGTTTTCAGCTCACTAGTAATAAATGCAGGAATAACAACGCTCATTGGCGTTTGTTCAGGAGATTGAATGTCTTTATAGCCTGATATTTCAATAAAAGTTTGTAAGTCTGTGGTGCGAACTTGCGACAGCATGAATGTTTTAATTGGCTCTTTGCCAACATCATAAGCTTGGGTTAAGGTCATGGTTTCATTGATATAAGGCTCTACCGCTTCAGCATAAATCTTGTCAAACACGGGCGCCATAATAAAAAAAGTCATAAACAAGCTAATCCCAATCAATACCTGATTCGACGGTGTTTGTTGTAACCCCAAAGCTTGTCTTAATATCGATAACACCACAATAATACGGGTAAAAGAGGTGAGCATAATCACCATGGCAGGAATAAAGCTCATTGCCGTCATCAGCAATAAAATCTGCATGGTTACCGAATATTCAGTGGTTCCATCAGCACCAGTTGTAACCGTCAACGCAGGTAACACCCCGTCTTGAGCCAGTGCAGAGGGTGATAGAACAACGGCCACTAACGTCAGTATCGCCAACACCAATACCATTATGTACTTATTCATTATTGCTGTTCCTTGGCTTGTTTTAGGCGACTGGCAAACGAGGAAAGTGGAACGTCGACAGGGGTAGATAACTTATCGATAAGATTAATCTGTTGCGAAGTCACGCCAAGTAAATACTGCTGACCATTGACCTCCACCAATACCACCTTTTCACGCTGTCCAATGGGCGTCACAGCAATCGTTTTAATGATTCCACCATTTGATGGGACTAACTTAAGACGTTTCACAATATACGCTAACAAGAAAATCAACGCTAAAACAACAATTAATCCCCCAACCATATTCGCTAAGGTTGCAACATTAGAGGTTTCTGCGGGCCGAACTAAGGTGTTACTAGCTAAAGTGCTAGACATTGCAGGGGCGCTTAATGCCTCACTCATGATGCCGAGCATTGGTATCATATTAGCCACTGTGATTCCTTGTGATAGTTAACCCACCAAGCAAAGACTCAATGAATACTGATCTCTGCTTCGTTAGTGTAAATGGTTATTTTAACTTTTTAATACGTTCAGTCTGGCTAATAACATCAGTTAAACGAATACCAAATTTGTCATTAACGACCACCACTTCCCCATGGGCAATCAAGGTGCCATTAACCATAACATCCAGAGGCTCACCTGCGACGCGATCAAGCTCAACAACAGAGCCTTGGTTCAACTGGAGTAGATTTCGAATGCTAATAAAACTTCTTCCAACTTCCATAGAAATGGTCACAGGAATATCTAGGATACCATCCAATTTTGCCGCTTCTTCTTTAGAAATAGGCTTGGACTCGTCGACTAACTCATCTAATTCGACATGTTCCGCTTCTTCTAAAGCCTGTTCAGCCATTGCTGCAGCCCAGTCATCGCCAGTATCTTCTGTACTCATTTACTTCACCTTATAAGTCTGAAATATCACGCGACTTGCCTTTGCGAGTCACTAATTGCAGCTCTGTTTTAACCGTTTCTGGCCGCGGGATTTTCTCACTGATTTTTAATGCTAAGTTATCGCGTGATTTACCCATTTTACAGCGGTAAGTTGGTAAGCCCTCTATTCGCATCATAATATGTTCAGGCAAATCAATCGGAATAATATCACCCGCTTTAAATCCCATCACATCACGTAAAGTCACTTCATGCTCAACCACATTGACATCAAAACCAACTTGCACGTCCATGATCTCATCACGTAATGCTTGCGACCAGCGCATATCGGTATCTTGTTTATCACTTTGAACACCGGCATCGAGTAATTCACGTATTGGTTCAATCATTGAATACGGCATAGTGATGTGGAAGTCTCCACCCCCACCGTCGACTTCAATGTGGAATGAGTTAATCACCACCACTTCTGTTGGACTGACAATGTTGGCCATGGCAGGGTTCACTTCAGAATCGAGGTATTCAAACTCCACGTCCATTACCGGCGCCCATGCTTCTTTGTAATCTTCAAAAATAATTTTAAGCAGTAACTGGACTATTCGGCGTTCTGTTGGAGTAAATTCACGGCCTTCAATTTTGGCATGAAAACGGCCATCACCACCAAAGAAGTTGTCGACGAGAATAAAGACTAGTCTTGCTTCCATGGTAATTAACGCTGTGCCTTTTAGTGGACTAAAACGCACCATATTTAAACTCGTTGGAACAAATAGCGTATGTACATACTCACCAAACTTAAGCATTTGTACGCCATTAATTGACACTTCTGCAGCGCGACGCATCATGTTAAACATACTGATGCGTAAATGCCGAGCAAATCGCTCATTGACGATTTCAAGCGTTGGCATACGACCGCGCACAATACGATCTTGAGATGAGAAATCATACGATCGTGCATCAGCACTATCTTCTACAATCTCATCATCATCATCGTCATCGACACCATGTAATAGCGCATCAATCTCATCTTGGCTTAATAAATCACTCACATCATCGCCTTAGCAGTTAACGCTTTTAGTTATTGCATGACAAAACCAGTAAACAGGACTTTCTCTACCACTTTATTTCCTGTTATTGGTTGCAGCGTATTCTGAACATTGAGTAAGGCTAACTGGCGCAGCTCGTCTTTACCGGCTTGGGTACTAAGCTTTTGCACATCAGCAGCACTAAAGGTCGTTAATAACGCATCTTCAATTAAAGGAATATGTTTTTGGGTTAATACACTATTACTTTCACCACGCACCATTAATTGGACTTTTATTTCAACTAAACGAGCACGGTCAGCGCCAGGTAAATTAAATAAAAAAGGTCTTGGCATACCGACATATTCTGCTTCAGAACTGACTATCGGCGCAGCGGGATCGGCAGATGCATCACCACTGACGTCGGTAACTGCAGGCTCGTCCGAGCCCATAAAAAACCACAATCCACCGCCAATAAGCAAAACTAATACTAAACCAATGCCACCAAAGATGAATAGTTTCTTGCTTTTTTTACCGGCGTTAGGGGTTTCGTTTAACTCTAATTCTTGTTCAGGCATTATGGTTCCTAATCAACATTGTGATTAACATTATAACTTAACTGAATAACTCGTTATTCTTGAAAAGATATATTAATGCTATAGGTTACCTGCTTAAGCATAATAATCTATAGCAGAATGTAAACTCCTTGATGGATTTGTCATCAAGCTAGGCTCTTGTGCTGAAATTTCATCCAATTGCGTATCTCCAGCAGCATGATCACCAGATTGTCCTTGCTGATCACGCCCGCCATCGCCTTGAGAAACCTGACTGTCTGTTAGTTGTAATCCTTCTTGGGCAAGCATATCGCGTAATCGTGGCATAGCTTGCTCAACAATATCACGGGTTTGCGACTGAGCAACATGAAACTGTACTTGGGTTTGATCACCATGAATTTGAATTTTAACGGTTAAATGCCCAAGTTCCGGCGGATCTAAACGAATTTCAGCTTGCTGAATACCATTACTGACCATAGTAATTAACTGCTGCTTCATGACCGGAGAAAAGCGCTGGATCATCTCTTGCATTTGCGCACCATGATCGCCTTGCGGTTTCAACGATAACTGAAATTGTGGTACATCACTTTTATGTATCGGAGTAAAACTACTCTGATTTTGTAAAGCCTTAGTGTCGGTATCACCGATATCATTCACTGCGTCTAAACCCAAGTTAGCCGAATTTATATTGGCTGACGGTTCTCCTGATGCACGCTTGGTCGCTAGGGAATCTAGGACCACAGAAAAATCAGCTTTCGCCAGCATTTTAGCATTATCAGTATCTGATTGAATATTGCCATCAATACCAGTGCTATCACCTAAAATCGTCTTAGGGTCGGCAGATATCGCTGAAGAAGATGCAAGAGTGGCGCTAGCCTCCAAAAAACCGGTGCGATCTAATTTAACAACTGCAGAATTAAGACCCGGAGAGCTAGTTTGGCCTGGAACGGTGACACTGGCGGCAATTGATTTATCAATTTGGTTTTGTTCTTCAGATCTAAGGACACTTTTTGGGGAATCGTCACTACTGTCCATATCTGTAGACACCATCGTAAGAATGGATTCATCAACTACAGGCGCTTGTAAATTAAAGTCACTAATTAACTCGATTAAGCCCTTAATGTCTAGTGCTTGTAAATCCTTTTCAGATAAATTGGCAAATGCCATTAAGCTGGATATATCTTCAGAGCTAAGCTGAGAAAGAGCTTCTTTGGTAGAGAGAGAGTCAGCGGGTAAATCAATAGCATCAGTGAATAACGCCCCCATCTCTGACTGACTATCGCTATTCAGTTCATCAATAATACTGCTGTCAGGGTCGATCAAAGATATCGCGTCAAAACCAATATCTAATGTATCCACATGCGGCAATTCATTTCCGCCAGAGGAATGACGTTTATTTAATGCATCAGCCATATTAAGCTGAGCAAAAATCAACTCAACATCAGCATTTTCTTCAGTAGATAAATCAAGGTCATTGGCAGCATCGACTTGATCCACTTCAGCGTCTAACGATACAGGTGCACTATTGGCGTTAGGCCGCGAAGCAAGTTCGGATTCACTCGCTTGATTAAAAGCAGACAAGAATGATGTATTTTCAACACCTTGCATGTTTCCTTTTGTACTAAGATCAGCAGGTTTACTGCTATTTCCAAGTAAGATATTGCTCATCTGCTGCATAATCAGCTCCACTCAATCAAACAAAGTTAGGTCATTATCGTCTAACAAACAGCTATCAAATTACCTCTATGAATCATATGTCGATATTAGGTAATATCAATAGAGTCATTACAAACCTCATCATGAGGTTTCCACTGTCGCTTCGCTGACGATTTCTGTTCCAATGTAAACTTAAATTTATATTAAGCAATTTAAGTGCCAATAAATATTAGTTGATAAAGTTTAGAGAATAAATAGAGTTTGAATGCGAACCAATCAAAAGGGACTGCGGTAAAACGAGTGATAGATTTGGAGGTTAAGACTTAATTGATTTTTGACGGTAATATTGTTGCATAGCAAACTCATCTGACATTTTTTGTTCACGTTTTGCTTCTACGACCATAGCCTTTTTGGCTTTCTGAGCGAGTAACATTTCTACCGCTTTGCGTTTGTTGTTTTTCTTGCCAGTGAACTTGACGGTAACCCACTTGTTTTTCGGCATCTTTAACCGCTGCCACTTGTTGGGTAATAGCACTATCAACTTGACGAATAAACTGATGAAACTGATGGTACTGATTAGCACGTAATGTCGTGCCCGTGTGCCCTTCCATCTGCTTCATGTAATCTAAACGGTAATTGTTTAGTGCATCGAGCTGCCCTTGGCGTTTTTGGTTTTTCAAATTGAGCCGACTTGAGCTGCAATGCCGCTTGTTCCTCGGCAGCAGTCGCTAGCTTCAATACCGTTAATAATGGGTCTGTGCGAGTCATCTAGGTTATCCCTGACATTGAGCGGCAATTTGAGTCAACATCACTCGGCTTTCTTCAAATGAGACAGGTTCTTTAAACCCTTGACGTAAAAAAGCATTCATTGCAGGTTGTAAACGTATCGCATTATCAATCCGAGGATCACTGCCTTGTGAGTACGCGCCAATAGAAATCAGGTCACGATTTTGCTGATACAAAGAATACATCTGTTTAACTTTACGCATCGCCTCTAAGTGTTCTCCACTTATCACCATCGGCGCAACACGGCTAATTGATGCTTCGACATCAATCGCGGGATAATGACCCGAATCGGCAAGTTGACGAGATAGCACGATATGGCCGTCTAAAATCGCTCGAGAAGCATCTGCAATCGGATCTTGTTGATCATCACCTTCGGTCAATACAGTATAAAAAGCCGTAATAGAACCTTGTCCAGCGCCGCCATTACCGGCGCGCTCAACTAAACGGGGTAACTTAGCAAACACAGAGGGTGGATAGCCTTTGGTTGCTGGCGGTTCTCCTACCGCAAGCGCCACTTCACGTTGCGCTTGAGCATAACGTGTCAAGCTGTCCATTAACAATAAAACATCGTAACCTAAATCACGAAAATATTCGGCTATACGAGTCGATGTTTCACAGGCACGTAAACGCATTAATGGCGAAGTATCTGCCGGTGCAGCCACTACAACGGAGCGGGCACGACCTTCTTTGCCTAAAATTTCTTCAATAAATTCTTTAACTTCGCGGCCACGCTCGCCGACTAATCCCACCACAATAATGTCGGCTTTAGAACCTCGGGTCATCATGCCTAGGAGCACACTTTTACCTACCCCAGAGCCAGCAAACAGCCCCATTCGCTGACCTTTACCTACGGTTAACATCGAATTAATGGCACGAACACCGACATCTAATGGTTCGGTAATGGCACGTCGAGACAATGGATTAATGTAAGGACCATGACGGGCTGCGTATTGATCCGTATTCAGTGGCCCCAAACCATCTAACGGCACGCCGCTACCGTCTAATACTCTACCTAACAATGCTAATCCGACATTTAATCCAGATTGCTCACCCAAGGGTTGAACCCGTGCGCCAGGCAAGACACCTCGCAGCTCTTCAATAGGCATTAAATACAACAGTTTGTCATCAAAGCCAACCACCTCAGCAACTAACTCACCAACCATGGTTTCAATGGAGCATAAACTGCCCACAGGCGCACGACATCCTGTCGCTTCTAAGGTTAAACCAACAACCCTAACTAACTGGCCGCTAGCGACGGGTCTAAGCGGTAGCACGTGTTTATGATGCACCGACAGTTTATTGAGGAGTTTATGTTGACGGGTGGTCATCGATATTTCCTTGAGATAGACCTTTGTTCTGTTGCTGATCGTCATCGTCTGCGCCACTACCCGCTGGTGCACTTGTATTGAGCGTTATATCGTTATCGACAGTGGCATTTTTATCATGCTCAACATTGAGTGATGCAGCTGAGCCATCTAGAACATTTTCAGCGACAGATTCAGTCGCGTTAGTCTTCTGAACAACATCTGTTTGTCGAGTCTCGAGCTGATTATCTTGGTTGGGAGCAATATCTGAAGCGGCTTGATCTTCGACTGCCTCAATGCCATCAGCAGACTCAGAGGCTTGTTGATACTCTGTCAAATTTTCGACTGATGTTGTTTGATATTGTGGATGAGTAGACTTTTGTTGTTGTACATTTTTAGCTATCTGATTCGACTGCGCATCCAATTCACTAAATACTTGATTGATACGTTGCGCGACGCGTAAATCAACGGAGGAGCGTACACTTTCAATAATACAGTCGCCATTTGATAAAGTAGGATCGATATCAATTTGCCAGTTATTTTTTTGTAATTGTTCAGCACTATAGCATTGGCTGACGATTTCAGCATCGGCTTGATTTAAGCGTAATTTAACCAGTTGTTCTTTTAATGGTAGGGCGTCAACACCTTGGCGTAACGCTGATAATATATGCTCTGGATGCGTTTTTAGTTCGTGACCAATTACCGACTTTGCTAAGCTGATTGTCATGGCGAGCAACTCGGCTTCAATTTCGTTATCAACTATTGATAATGGCAACTCAAATTGAGTCATAATGTGATTAAGTTGCTCAACTAACTGATTAACTTTAGTTTGACCTGCTTCATAACCTTGTTGTTCGCCTTGAGCAAAACCTTGCTGATGACCTTGCTCTAATCCTTCTAAACGCCCTTGTTCCAGCCCTTGTTGATGACCTTCTTGTTGACCTTGCTCAAACCCCTCTTGCTCTGCCGCTGCGCGAATATCTTCGATTTGTGCCATCGTAGGCGGCGCCATAGACTTCTCGGGGCCAGAAATGGGGTTTGGCCGATGAGCTTCAGAAAATTGACCAAATAAATTTGAAGGATCGTGACTGCTGTCTTTGGTAATATCAGGTAATTGCCAATGGCTAAACTCATGCTCATTATCGGCATTGGTGACATCTTTAGGCACTTTTGATTCAGACATAATTGGTCACTTGTGTTATTGAAAACATTGGCTCAAAACAAAATAATAACAGGAGTACAATGTATTAGCTTTACTGACAACAAACGAATTAGGCAAGTAAATTAGGTATATCTTTCAGACATACCTAATCGTAAGATTATAAGAACTCGTCACCGCCACCGCCGCCTAGCATAATTTCACCACTGTCACTGAGTCGACGGGCAATAGACAGAATTTCTTTTTGTGCTACTTCAACTTCACTGATACGAATAGGCCCCATGGCTTCTAAGTCATCACGCAGTAATTCTGCAGCACGCTTGGACATGTTCCCCAGAATTTTCTCTTTTAAAGCTTCATCAGCACCTTTGAGTGCCTTCATCAAGATATCTTGCTGTACTTCACGTAACAATGCCTGAATACCACGGTCATCAACGTCAATGAGGTTTTCAAATACAAACATCATGTCTTGTATTTGTTGCGCCATCTCTTCGTCAGACTCACGCATAGTTTCCATTATTTGGCTCTCAATACCAGTATCGAGGTAGTTCATAATATTGGCTGCAGCTTTCAAGCCGCCCATTTTGGCTGCTTGCGCACCACCTTGACCCGCAAATTGTTTTTCCATGATGTCGTTTAGCTCTTGCAATGCTGCTGGCTGAACTTCTTCAAGATTGGCAATACGCATCATTAAATCTAAACGAGTATTTTCAGGGAACTGACTAAAAATTTCAGCCGCTTGATCCGGTTCTAAGTAAGACAAAACAATGGTTTGAATTTGAGGATGTTCATTTTGAATAATGGTCGCCACTTGGCGGGCATCCATCCACTTTAATGAATCAAGCCCCTTAGCCCCGCTGCCCATAATAATTTGTTCAATTAAGTTACCAGCTTTATCTGCACCCAATGCCGCGGTTAACGCTTTACGGACGAATTCTTCACTGTTAAAACCAATTGAAGAGAATTTTTGAATATCATCTAAAAATAGCTTGTGAACCCCAATGACTTTTTCTTGACCAAAGTCATCCATCGCCGCCATCGCCATACCCACTTTTTGTACCTGCTTAGGCTCTAAGTGTTTCAAAATTGACGCAGCATCCGCTTCACTCAAACTGAGCAACAAAATGGCTGTTTTCTCAACACCAGTAACTAAATCTGGGTCAAATGCCGTTGATTTCTCTGCTTTTTCTACTTTGTCTTTAGCCATTGTCTTGTAACCAGTTTTTAACTACTTGAGTGGAAAGTTCAGGCTCGTTAGCCACTAACGCTCTAATTGCTTTAATCATATCATCATCTTTATGCAAATTAGGTATATGAATTGAGCCATCATCAGCATAACTGTATTCCGCCTCTTTAGTATTGAGCATACCTAAGGTATCTGCTGCATACTGATCTTCAATTTCTGCTAACTCATGTCCAGGACGAACATCATCTGGCATGTTGATCCCATTAGGATTGGTTAGCTTCTTAAGCATAGGACGAACCACAGCCAAGATAAGCACTAAAATAACAATCGCACCTAATGCTAGCTTAATTGCACGCCAAAACCATGGTTGTTCCCACATATCAGGTTCAGGTAACTCTTCAATTAGCTGATCCATAAAGGGAACTGTTACCACTTCAAGAGCATCACCACGCTGGGTACTAAACCCAACAGCGCCCTCGAGTAAACGACGAATATTAGTTAACTCTTGCTCAGTTCTCGCCACACGAGTGACCTGGCCATTTTCATCTACTTGCCCAGGTTTAAAGTTAATCGCTACTGACACACTCACACGGCGTACCACACCAATTTGCTGACGAGTATGGCTGATAGTTGTATCTAATTCATAATTACGAGTCGCTTCTTTTGAAGAATCGCCAGATACGGTTGAAGCAGTCGCTTCACCTGCAACTTGCGGAATATCAGACTCCATCGGCGGTTGATTACTTAGCGCACCAGGAATACCACCAGAACTTCCACCCGTTGAGTTACGTTCGATGGTCATTTCACTTCTAATAGCCGGTAAATCTGGTGAAAAACGTTTTGCGGTTTGTTCTACTGCAGTAAAGTTCATATTAACATCAACCTGAGAAGTAAAGTTCTCTGGGCCTAAGATAGGCATTAGGATTGAGTCAATTTTTTTACGGTATTCAGCTTCTTGTTGCTGCACGAGCTCTTGCTCACGACGTGCTCTTGCTGAGGTACCATCTTGGCTACCTGAATTCAGCAAACGCCCATTTGAATCAGTTACCGTTACACGAGAAGGCTCTAACCCTTGAACAGCCGAACCAACAATATCAACAATCGCATCAATCTCTTCTTGGCCTAAACCACCACGGCGCACACTCACCACTACTGTTGCACTTGGCTTAGAAGCATTACGGGCAAAAACATTTTCTTTGGGTAACGCTAAAATGACTTTAGCACGGCTAATACTTTTTAGTTCTTCAATAGCTCTGGCTAGGTTTTGTTCTTGGCTTTGTTTTAAGCGCGCTTGTTCCATACGTTGGCTAACACCAAAACCACTGTCTTGGCTTAAATAATCGTTAGCTTGAGTGCTACTTTGAATCCCCGCACGGCTAAGCAGTAACTTTACTTCTTGATATTTATCTTCAGGTACTTTCACCACATCGACGTTGATTTGATACTCGATTTGGTTTTTATCAAGCACATCTAAGACTTGGATCATCTCAGCGGTTTCCATTTTACCAAGAGGTCGATAATCTGGCTCTTGTGCCCACATCATCACAAACACAGCGAGCGCTAGGCATATCGCTAGTGCCAAAATCATGATCACTTGGCGCATCATATCTGCACCACCGATGCCGCCAAGCAGCCCAGATTTATTCTCTTGCTGGACGCCGCCATCAACTGTTGAATCTGAACCTACCATCATGTCTGTGCTCACAATACGTACCTGCTATATCTAATGTTGTTATATTATTTAGTGCTTAACGCTATCTGCAACTAAACAGGCATACTCATAATTTCTTTATATGCTTCAACGAGTTTATTACGTACCTGCACCGTTGCTTCAAAGGCAACACCGGCTTTCTCACGCGCAATAACCGTATCAGAAAGGGTAACCGTCGTATCGCCCATGTCTAAACGAGTGGCTAAATTGGACGAGTTTTGTTGTAACTCATTGACAGTGCCGACAGCCTGAGACAATAACTGACTGAAATCGACGCCTGTGGTGTTATTCACTTGCTGAGTAAGATTAGGTCGAATAGATGAGCCAATCGAAGGGGCTATTTCGCCACGAAGTGACTGCATTTCTTGCATTAATGGATTTGCGCTAATCTGCATGATGTAACTCCCTTTCGTCGACTTTTTGACGACAATAATAACTAATAAAGAGTTAAAGCAATTTAGATGCCAATATTAGAAGAAATATAATATGAGTAGATAAAATGGCGGGAAATAGAGAAAAAGTAACCGTTCCATTAGATAGGACAGGTTACTTTTTGCATCTTGACAGATGTTAGCAATAAATAAGCAAAGTTAATTAGACTATAAATCATAAGGTTAATTAACCAATTACAGATAACGCTAAGCAGGAAGTTGAATGCCCATATCACGCATTTTGGCCATCTTATAACGTAATGTTCGAGCACTTATACCGAGTTTTTCAGCGACCTTTTTTCGACTCCCCTGACATTGATTCAAGGTTTCTAAAATAATCACATGTTCTTGGGCCTTTAATTCGTCACCTAAGCCATCTACTTCAATAGACTGCTCTGTCTCTGCATATTCTGTGGGAACTAACTTCACATCAGCAGAGTCGATAATAATATCATTGACACCAATGTCATCATTTACTCGTAATATCAAGGCGCGTTGAATAACATTGTCTAACTCTCGCACATTACCCGGCCAGCGATGAGTCAGTAACCGTCGAGTTGCCGCATCATCAAGTTTAGGCACCGACGTCATATTCAATGCTTTAGCATGCTTCGCCAATAAATGACGTGCTAACGGAAGAATATCCGCAGGACGTTGGTTTAGTGCTGGCCACGTCAGTGGAAATACGTTAATGCGGTAATATAAATCTTCTCTGAATTCGCCAGACGTCGCCAACAATTTCAAATCGCGGTTTGAGGTTGCGAGAACTCTCACATCTAATTTTATGGTTTTACGGCCACCTAAACGCTCTACTTCGCGCTCTTGTAATACTCGCAATAACTTTGCTTGTAAGCCAAGTTCCATTTCAGAAATCTCGTCAAGCAATATGGTGCCCCCCTGAGCTTGTTCGAACTTGCCTGGACAAGCTTGATAAGCACCAGTAAATGCACCTTTTTCATAACCAAATAAGGTGGCTTCTAACATATTTTCTGGTATCGCCGCACAATTAATCGCAATAAATGGCTGCTCATTACGTTGGCTATGCTGGTGAATATACCGTGCCAGCACTTCTTTACCTGAACCACTCGGGCCCATGATCATGACCGAAGCATCTGACACCGCAACGCGCTGAGCCAGCGCCAACAATGCTAAACTTTTCTCATCGGCAACCACGGGATTGTCGTGATTTTGTTTTAAAGGCAAATAGCGTGATACCTGATTTAATAACACTTCTGGTGCAAAAGGCTTAGCAAGATAATCTACTGCGCCTAATTTCATCGCACTAACAGCACTGTTAATCGTGGCATATGCGGTCATTAATAATACCGGCACTTTAGGTTGATGTTGTTGTAAATAACTCAGCAAGCCCATACCACCGATGCCATCCATCTGCACATCGCTAATCACCATATCAAAGTGGTTTACTTTTAAGGCCAATATAGCCTCTTCAGCACTGCCAACATCAACACAGTCGTAATGGGCAAGCATCAGTGTATCAAGCAATGCTTCACGTAAATCAGCATCATCTTCAACTAATAGAATATTTGCTTCAGCCACGCGCCACCTCCTGATCACTCATTTTGTTAATGTGCGGAAAGCTCAAACGAATATGGCAACCCATACCGGGTTTACACGACAACTGTATCTGTCCACCATGGTTTCGTACTACCGACTGCACAACAGCTAAGCCTAAACCTGTACCTTGACTCTTTGTTGTAAAAAATGGCTCAAGTATTTGTTGCTGCATTGACGGTTCAAGCCCTTTGCCATTGTCAATAACATCCAATAATAGGCCATCAGGCGTTTCACTGGCGCTGACTTTTATTTTTGTGGCCCCAGCTTCAATACTGTTCATCACTAAATTATTTACCGCAGAACTGAGCGCATTCGTATTGGCAAGCATTAATGAATGTGAAGTATCTTCAACAACCAGCTGACAATGTTTTTTATCTGCAATCGGTTCACAACTGGCCATCACCTGGCTGATTATCTCATCCATTGAAACAGATTCAGCCATTCCATCTTGGCGTCCTCTAGCCATAAGTAACATGTCATTTACTTGACGCTCGAGTTCATTGAGTCGGTCAACCAACTTAGATTGAAACTTAGACCGTGCAGAATCGGTTAATTTAGGACTAGCAAGATTAGAAGCGTACAGAAGTGCTGCAGATAATGGGGTGCGTACCTGATGTGCTAACGTGGCCACCATTTTCCCTAACGCCGATAATCGTTGTAAATGAGATAGGTTTTTCTGCAGTAAACGGGTTTCGGTAAGATCAGTTAACACAATTAACTGCCCAGGTTCAGGGGCTAACGGTGTAATAGCCAACTTTACCCGTCGACCATTTTTTAGCGACACTTCGTGTCCATCATCATCTTGAGGTGCAAAAGCACGATGAATAATATCAAACCAACGTAATCCTTGAAGAGGTCGGCCTAATAGCTCTGTTGCAACCGGATTAGCTAACGTCACAACACCATCACCATCAATGATCACCACGCCAGATGGCATAGCTTGAAGAATATGCGCCATTTGATTCGACATATTGGCGGCCTTACTGGAATATGAACTGACGAGAGACGTTGCTATGCCAGTGGCAATGAATGAGCTTGAGTGAACACGTCCCTGATTGGTATGACTTTGTACATTTGAATTCACGTCAATTGCAGACGTTTGTGTTTCCGCATCAGTGATAGCGAAAGACGAAGCTGACGCAGATAATTCAAAGTATGAATCGTCTGTCTGGGTTAACGCTCGTGCTGAATACATGGTCGCTCCGTCAAAAGAATAACATTTGACTAACCCAATGCATTTACCGTGCCAAGCAATTATTTTGTCGTAGCTGAAACATCGGCGCACGGTTCCTCAGCAAGCTACGCAAACGAAAAAACACACTTTTAGTGTGTTTTCATTACAATATCAATCAATTACAGTTTAATTATTCTTTACTTAAACCATATTTACGCATTTTTTCGACTAATGTGGTACGACGAATACCCAGCATTTCAGCCGCTCTTGCGACAACATTATCTTGCTGTTCGAGCGCCTGACGGATCATATCGATTTCTAATTCGGCCAGTAAGTCTTTTAAATTAACCCCTTCCGGCGGTAATTCACTTGGAAAGCGAGTTTCAGGTATTTCGACAGGCTCTTCATCACTGAATATCGACGCTAACGCATCACGTTCTAGCTGTTCTTCACTGACTTCAATACAATATTCTGGCACATCAATATAACGATACTTATGCGGTAAATCGTTGACATCAACCAGTCCGCCTGGGTACAAAATCGTTAAGCGCTCAATTAAGTTTGATAATTCACGAACATTACCGGACCAAGGATGCTCTTTTAATGATTCAATGGCTCGTTGAGTAAAGCGAACCTTACCGCGGCCTTCATTAAACACTCGGTTAACGAGTTCGTGCAGCAGTAACGGCACATCATCACGTCGCTCACTTAACGCCGGCATTTCGATTGGGAACACATTTAATCGATAAAACAAATCTTCACGAAATTCATTATCTACAATCATGGTTTCAAGGTCGCGATGCGTAGCCGCCACAATACGTACATCTGTGGCAATCGTTTTACTGCCACCAACACGCTCAAAAACTTTTTCTTGCAATACACGCAACAACTTAACTTGCATCTGCAATGGCATGTCACCGATCTCATCGAGAAATAGCGTACCGCCTTCAGCCATTTCAAAACGACCTTTACGTGCAGATATTGCCCCGGTAAAAGAGCCCTTCTCATGGCCAAATAACTCACTTTCAAGTAACTCAGCAGGAATAGCACCACAGTTAACAGGAATAAATGGGCCATCACGTCGTTCAGACAAATAATGAATATTACGTGCAACCACTTCTTTACCAGTGCCAGATTGCCCCAACACTAATACAGTTGCATCAGAACTAGATACTTGACTAATCAAGTGTCTAACATTAGCAATACCTTCACTGCGCCCCACTAGGCTTCTGAATAACTTAGTCTGATTACCGTTTGTTAAGGTATGCTCGCGTTTTGCTTGACCAAACACTTGGCAAAAATGCAATAACTCAGTAAGTTGCGGATAATTTATCGGTTCTTCGATCAGCCCAAGTACATTTGATAGATGAATCTCAATATCACCCAGCAAGAGTATGGGTTGCCAAGGAGCTGCAGCGATAATATTTTTAATACTATCGACATCGATATTTTCATTCACAATGACAACTGCTCGGTACCGAGAAAGCTCGACTAAGGCTGCTAAAGATTCATTAGAAACAATGTCACATTGCTCGCCTAAGAATTCTAAAATACAGCACAAACGGGTCACGCGCTCTGATGGGGTACCGACAATTAAAATTCGTTGTTCTATTTGCATCATTCAGAAGGCCAAAAGCTCTTGTTATAGGTATTTATTCGGAATGGTTGCGTCGCACACAGCAACAAAAACCAAAGTACATTGCAGCCATAACAGCTGACAACACTGACAGTATTCTAGCATTATTCCTAAAACATGATCGTAAATCCGCAAAATTCTGGGTAGAAAAACGAACTTAGGGATAAATATTGTATTATCAGCTCACCATAAGCAAGCACCAGTTACATTTTATCTACATTGAGCCACATTTTAATAGCAATATGCTGTTTTTTTATTCGAAAAATCTAATGAACCAAGTTAGTATCACCTTAATGCATCAATATACCGTAGTAAAAATTTCAGCTTAACTGAGTCGCAAATCTAAAAATACATTAAGTAATAATATTAACCTAAACCAATCTCAAATCACTGTTCAGATCTAGGTAAATGTAATTTACATATTTATAGATTTATAGATTTACACTCGGTATACCAATGAATTACCACCATAAAATTGTTCGAACTCTTAATGGTCTCCTTTTATAAATAAGTGGTCTACTGTAGACAGTATCATCGCCTTGAGTGTCCTTAACATGACCGTTAATTGTCATTTACAAAAGGAGGTTTTATAGCAATCCGTTGCAGTGATAATCCTCAAAGGTAAATTTAACAATCGCTCTCTGTCGCTTAGCTATACGATGAAATGTCACTTCAACTTTAAAAGCCTCGCTATGAATATAACTTAATTATGCTGATTAAAATCATTCTTACTCATCAGTTTTACTACTATAATAATCGTCAGAAAAGCTACACACCTAGGCGTTGAAAGTAACCTCCAGAGCAATACAAAAACTTTCGATTTCAAACAACAATTAATGCTAACGAGAATAAATATTAACCTTAACGGTTCGCTTAATGCGATACCATTTCAATAGGTTTTGGTTTATACAGAGAATTAAACGAGGTGAAATATAGCAGAAAAATCTAATTAATCAAAAGCTTAAGGGTAACAGGCTGATTGCAAGAGTTAATAGGAAATAGATTGTTTTTTTATAAACATACAACCTAACTCATGGTTAAATTGTTTTAACATTAATTATAAAAGGCTGTGTATCGTCCTCATAAGAAAAGCATTACTATGAGGCATGAGACCTGTGTCTCCATTATAAAAAAGCCACTCACCCTAGGTGAATGGCTTTATACGCTAAGTCTCATTTTGGTTTTATACGAGATACAGTGTATTTAGCTTGCTTCGGAAGTTATGTGATGTTTATCTTGAGGAATTGCATCCCAACCTTCTTTAAGAGTTCTTAACACACTTACAGCATCATCTATTGCTTGTGCGTCATTTCTCAAATTGGCTTCGGTTACTTTTAAAATGATAAAATCATACAACTTACTTAAGTTTCCAGCAATTTCTCCGCCTTCATCCATGTTCAAACTACTATTAAGTCCATTAATAATGCCTATAGCTTTGCCAATAAACAGACCTTTATTGATCATATCACCATTTTCAATAGCATAGCGACTTTGAGCAAGTCTTTCTAAACCACCAGCAAACATCATCTGAATAATACGGTGTGGTGAAGCGACTGCAATCTCGCTGTCAATAGAAACCTTACGGTATGACTGTAAAGAACTTCTCATAATAACCTACCTATTTGAATCAATATTTTGATAAACCTTAATTTGTCGTTCATGAGTTCGCTTTAAATTTAATAAGCTTTGTCGATGAGACATTACTTTTAAACATCTGCTAATAAAGGTGTCAGTCAATAATAATTGTTCAGACAAGGAACTCGCAAATGTATCATCAACCGCATCATGTATCATTGAGTCAATGTATAATTGACGCTCTCCTATAGATTCAAGCAATAATGATACCAACTTGTCAGATTGCTCATTCTCGGCAGGAGTTTTCTCAATTTGATTTAACGTATCTTCAATAGTCTCGTTAATCAGTTCAAGTTCAGCGTTCAATCAATTAATTCCTATTATGCTCTCACTACACCTGGGAGAGAATTTAATCTATCAGCTAAACCAGAGCTTTGCTGGTTTAGTTGGGCAACAATCAAATCCATAGCGTTGAATTGTTTAAGAAGACGAGACTGAAGTTGCTCCATTTTCAAGCTAAAGACTTCACGTTGATCAGTCAGTCTTTTCGTCTCTTCAGTGTATGAGTTATTACGATTATCAATAACACCGCCAGATTTGGTGTAACTTTTTGCTAATTCATCAAATTTGTAAGCTAAACCCGTATCACTTGTTGAAAATACCCCCTCAACAAGTGACATATTATTATTTACAGCATCGGTTAAGCGAGTGTCATCAATCTTTAATTTACCTTCATTATCGGTAGAGATACCAAGCTCATACAATGCAGATTCGACACCATCGACACTGACTCTTTCACTAACCGTTTTTCGTAATTGAGACTCTAATGACCTAATAATAGAATCGCCCTGGAGGGCGGAAGCTTTATCTTTATCAACATCATAAGAAGACAATTTGTCGATAGATGAAATCAAGGTATTGTAAGCTTCAACAAAACCTTCAATATTCTTTTTAACTGAATCAGTATCTTGCTTAATCGATAGTGTTGAAGTGGCGCCGATATCTGCTTTAGTCAAAGATAGAGTAACGCCTGTAATAGCATCATCTATAGTGTTACTTTGTGAGGTTAATTTCTGTCCATCAACATAAATAATAGAGTTAGCAGCACTTTGCAGAGTTTCTAGATTAGCACCATTAAACATATCAGATAATCCAGTACCGCTAGAGTCAACGGCAGACACTGAAACTTGATTATCGGTTCCAGAATCATTGGCGGTAAAAACAAGTCGGCTTCCTGCATCACTTTTAATCACTGTGGCAGTAACACCGGAGTTATCTGAAGCATTATTAATTTTTGAAGCAATAGCAGAAAGGTTATCAGCAGGATCAATCGCTACTGAAAAACTTGTACCATTAACAGATAAATCTAAACTGCCTTGGCCAACGGCAAGAGTCGGATCTGCGACATTTGCCCCCGCAACTTTGTGAGAAAGTGCAAGTTGCTCGACTTTAACGGAATAGTTACCAGGTTGAGCATATTGATCAGCTTTGGCTGTAAAAAATGCACTATCTCCTGTCGATACAATTCGAGAATTGAGTAACTCACCGCTTTGAAGTTTTTTAATAGCATCTTGAAAGTTCGATAAACCGCTTTTTAAAGTGCCCATAGCAGAGACTTTAGCATTTAGTTGAGTTTCTTTTTGGGTAAACAAGGCTTCTTTGGGTTGTTTCTCAGCGTTGACAAGTACACTGACGATATTTGAGATATCTAACCCAGAACCAATACCTGTCGCAGTTAAAGCCATTGAAGCCTCCGTTGAACCAATTAATCATCTAAAATAATAGCTGCATAAATCAAAGCTAAAACTAAAGTCAGTATTTATACAAAGAATTAAACTTCAATTCTCATCAAAACACCTGAAACCTCACTAATTTTTTGAGCCAGTTTTAAAGCTTCTTCGCTTGGTATCTGTCTAATAATATCACCAGACTCAATATCCTGAACTTTAATAACTTGTTTACCTGAATCATCATCAACCGAGAACTTTAACCCTTTTTGCATCATAGCAACCATATCGGTCAAATCTGCGGCGACTTGTTTTAATTGTTCGTTATTAGGCTCTTTTTGCATTAACTGAGTCGTGGACTCATTATTGTTAATCGTATTCACAGAAGACAAATCATTAGTTTTGCTTTGTTCAGAAGCAGGCTGGTTTGTAGCTGACTGAGTAGCTACATCAACCTTACTAAAATCAGTATTCATAGCAAAGTGAGCAGTATTATTGTTAATTTCCATGATACACCTCAATTTACCTTAGATAATAGAGTATAAATCTCTATTATGCTTAAACAACAAAGGGAGTTCCATAATGGACCTCCCTAAAGCATAGCTAATAATTAACTAACTAAAGTAGCGATAGAGCGATCTGAGGCAACTGGTTAGCCTGGGCTAACATTGCTGAGCCAGTTTGCTGTAGTACTTGGTTTTTAGTCATTGTTGAAGTTTCTTTTGCAAAGTCAACATCCACAATACGACTTTTTGCATCAGCAACGTTAGCTTGTGTATTTGCACTGTTACTAATGTTATATGCTAAACGGTTTTGGATAGCACCAAGGTCAGCTCGTTGGGTATCAATAACTTTAATTGCAGCATCAATTTTACCAAGGGCAGAGTTACGTCCAGCTGATGAAGTGACAATTAAAGAACCAACAGACAAAGTTGTAGCATCGGTTTTCTTTACTTTAATGGTAATATCTTCACCATCTTGATGGCCTACTTGGAAAAGTTTACCAGCAGAAAAGCCACCAGCCATTAACTTTGTATTACCAAAAGCAGTAGTTGTACCAATTGCAGTAATTTCACTTGCTAGCTGAGTAATTTCAGCTTGAATTGAAGTTAAATCGTCCGCACTGTTTGCACCGTTTTCAGATTGAACAGCCAAGTCACGCATACGTTGTAGCATATTTGTCTGTTCTTGCATTGCACCTTCAGAAATCTGTGCAATAGATATCGCATCGTTTGCATTACGCATACCGACTGATAAACCGCTAACTTGAGAGTTCAAACGGTTAGAGATAGCCAGACCTGCGGCATCATCTTTAGCGCTGTTAATGCGCAAACCGCTAGATAGACGCTCCATAGAAGTTGCAAGTGCACCACTTGATGAATTCAAGTTTTTCTGAGCTTTTAGCGACGTTACGTTAGTGTTTACTGTGATAGCCATGATTGCTTCCTCATATTGTTTCTGACTTGAGAGATGCCTGCATGCTTTATCTCAAGTCAAACAGGTCTTGCTCGTTACAATATATTTAACGGCTACAATCTTTTTATCTTTAGTTTTTTTTTAATCTTTTTATAAGTAATTAATAAATATTTTACTTATTAACTTAGAACATATAAAATCGGCTTCTATTAAGAAGCCGATTTTATAAATGCGTTATTACTAACCCAATAATGACAATGCAACTTGAGGTAACTGATTAGCCTGTGCAAGCATTGCAGAGCCGGTTTGTTGAAGTACCTGGTTTTTCGTCATAGTGGATGTCTCTTTAGCAAAATCGACATCAACAATACGACTTTTTGCATCAGCGACGTTAGCTTGTGTGTTAGCACTGTTGCTAATGTTGTGACCCAAACGGTTTTGGACTGCACCCAGAGCTGCTCGTTGAGTATCAAATTTTTTTAATCGCTGCATCAATCTTGCCTATTGCCGAGTTACGGCCAGCGGAAGTTAATACCGTTAACGCTCCCACAGAAAGCGAAGTTGAATTATTAGTATTTACAGTAACAGTGACATCCTCACCGTCTTGATGACCTACCTGGAATAATTTACCAGCAGAGAAGCCACCCGTCATCAATTTAGTATTACCAAATGCAGTACTGTTACCAATTGCGGTTATTTCTGTAACAAGCTGATCCATTTCAGCTTTTAGTGCTGTTAAATCATCTGTGCTATTGGCACCGTTTTCAGACTGAATTGCTAAGTCACGCATACGTTGCAGCATATTGGTTTGTTCTTGCATTGCGCCTTCAGCGATTTGAGCTATCGAGATGGCATCATTTGCATTACGCATACCGACTTCTAAACCACGAACTTGAGAGTTTAAGCGGTTAGAAATAGCCAAACCAGCAGCATCATCTTTGGCACTGTTGATTCTTAATCCACTTGAAAGACGTTCCATTGACGTATTTAACTGCCCAGTAGATATGTTTAAGTTCTTCTGTGCTTTCATAGAAGTAACGTTGGTATTAACTGTAATAGCCATAAATAATTCCTCATTCCTAGTTTTGTTGCCAAGACTGTGGAGCTTGGCTAAATTTTACAATTTAACGTGATTGCTTATTGTTAGATGTAATCAAACAATGAAAGCGAACCCACTTTACTAAACACACTCGATACCGCATTAAGTGCAAGCTGTTGTTTTTCAAACTCGGTCATAGCCTCGGCATAATCTAAATCTTCAAGAATAGACAACGTGCTGCTATTAATAATTTTCTCTTCTGAATGATTTGTAGAAATACTCTCTAAACCTTTCAAATTATTACCAGCGATCCCTCTTGCCGTACTGACTTGATTTTGACCACTATCTATATCATTCAATAGTTGTGCCAACTTTGATTTCCCTTGAGGACTATTTGTCGATTCGGGAGTTTCTAACAATGCTAATGCTTTGCTAAATGAATCAAAGATACTGACAGTTTCCATTGGTTCCATGGTAAAAGAGTCGCCCGCTGCTGGGGTTCCGCTTAATTTCACCTCTATACCATTGAAAGAAACAGGATTGGTAGCATCAAAATTAGTTACGGTAGTAACTGTCCCGCCCCCTGAATTTAATACTTGGAGATCAACCCCAGTGCCATTGGGAGTGAAATTAAATGTATATGTATCAGAAACATGCGTTGCTTGATTCGTTATTTTGGCACTTGAAACAGCAAAGTCACCTTGCTGAGAAGACAAATAATTGACACCATAGTCCCCCATAGGGTTAACCGAATTCATAAAGGCTAAATCACCGGGAATATTTGTCGGTATCGCAACGCCAGATGCCACAACACTTTTTCTGACACCAGAATCACCGCTGTAAACAATTTCATTATTGGTATCAAAAGCAAAAGGTTGTGAATTGGTTTTGTTTCCTGCAAACATGTAGTTACCAGATTCATCCTTACTATTAGCGATTGAAACTAGCTCCTCGAGGCTCGCTCTCATTTCATCGGCAACCATTTGCCGCTCAACGGGACTAAGGCTGCCGTTTGCACCTCGTAATAATTGTTCACGCATGGATGAAATTAACGTCTCCGCACTACCAATTTTACTTTCACTGATAGACAGGTGATTAGTTGCATAATCAACATTCTTTGAATATTGATCCACCAAGGCATTTTTTTGCTTTAAGTTATCAATACCAATGGCTGCAACAGGATCGTCACCTGCTGTATTGACTTTTTTACCACTCGTAATCTGCGCTAAAATAGTATTTGTTGCTGATTGCTTATCTAAAATACTCTTAGTACTTTGCTGGAACATTTGTCCGGTAGAAATTCTCATAATGTATCTCCTAGCGAACCGAGCTTAATAAAGTGTCGAAAATGGTTTGTGCCGTTGTCATTATTCTGGCAGATGCTTGGTAAGACTGTTGAAAACGCATTAAATTTGCAGCTTCTTCATCAAGGTTGACACCTGACTCGCTTTGCACGCGATTGTAAGCTTGTTGATAAATAGCCGTTGAAGAGCCCATTCGTACTTCAGCAGACTTAGTTTGGCTACCAATATCCAATTTAGTATTTTCAAATACGCTATTTAAGGTACCAGTGCCGTTATTCATCAATTTGGTATCAGACAATTTAGCCATTTCAACTGCATTACTGTTGTCGCCTTCAGCAAATGACAAATCAAACGTGAAACGTTCGCCAGTCGCAGTACCTGAAGTCGTAATATTAAAGTCCATACCAAAAGCGTTAATGTTATTGCCGGTATAAGCACCTACGCCTAACGACGCTCCAGCACTGTCAAATGCTTCGTAAGTATTGGCTGCTGTGTTGATTTGAAAAGTAATCGACGATCCAACACCCTGGAAACCCGCAGCGCTGGAGTTCATGCTATTTAAACTGATAGAAGTATTACCAGAATTGGCAACATCGGCACTTAAACTAGGCCCAGCAGCAGCAATGCCTTTGGGATCGGTCATCACCACTTTTAAACCAGAGGCTGCGCCTGCTGTTGGGCGGATTTCAAATTTATCACCGTCCGCTACGGCACCACTGGCAATATTAATGCTAAAACCTGCACCACCGGTAAGTTGACTACCCGATACTGTTAATGTGGTTTGCTCTCCAGTTTTAGTATCTTTTAATTGGTAACCATCTGCGATGGTATAGCTCAACTCGTAGCTACCACCTGATAATGCACCCACATCATCAATATTGACCGACATTGCTGCTGTACCAGTATTTGTAGAATTAGTTGCTGCACGGCCTGATGCCATTAATGGATCGTTAATATCACGAAAGATATCGCTACCGACGTTACCGTTTAAGTCAAAACCTTTGGCTTGCATTTCGTTAAAGGTGTCTGCGATACCTAAGGCTAATTGACCAAGTTCAGTACTGGCCGGTAACAAGGTATCGTCACGAAAAGAGAATAAAGACTGTAATTGACCGCCTATTTTTGCAGGATCAATAATGAGCGTTTTATCGCCAATAGAAGCATTAATGCGCGGTTCATTTGGATATGGATCGCCTGGACTCATGCCAATTGACATCGACACTTCACCTGACACCAACATCACTGAACCGCCTAGCATAATTGATTTTGCGCCGGTATCTAACGGAATAACATTCACCTGAGCATACTCACTCAGTTCTAGTATCAATGAATCTTGCTTATCCAATAACTGACTGTCTTCGCCTTGAGATTTCATTAACTCTAAATTGATGCGACCTAATTCTTTACTGATTTCATTAACACGAACTGTAACCGATTCTATTTGGCTATTAGTTTGCTTTACCTGACCATCGAGTTGTGATTGCATTTGATTTAGGCCAATGGCTAACTGTTCAGCAGAGCTGAGACTACTGCCGCGAATGCCTAAATCGGTCGGTAAGTCGGCTACATTATTAATGCTGGCAAAAAAATCATTTAAATTTGCTGGTAACATTTTACCAATTTGAGAATAAATCTGGTCTAACTCACTTAACTTACTGTAAGAGGTTTCAGCCGCACTCATGCTGGTTTGGCCTATGCGTAACTCGCGCGCAGCAAACTCGTTATAAACACGTTTTACGTCAGTAACATAAGTACCTGTACCATAAAAACTATTACCCAAGCGTTGCGATTCTAAAGTGGTCTGGGTGGCAACTTGCCTGTTGTAACCAGCAGTATTTGCATTGGCAATGTTATTACTGGTGACACCTAATTGCGCTTGAGATGCTTGAACGCCTGTGCGAGCGATATTGAGTAAGTCAATCGACATTATTTAGTCTCCACAGGTAATACAGATTTAAGGCCTTCTTTTACCGACTTCATCACATTGATAACTTTATTGGCATATTGAGGGTCGGTGGCATAGCCTGCTTTTTGCAGTGCTTTAATAAACTGAGTCGGCTCTGCGGCAACTTTACGCGCATCTTGATAACGATCACCTTGGCTAATAAACGACACAAAATCGTTAAAGCTCTGTTCAAGGTTGTCATACATTCTGAAATCCGCTTTTTGTTGCACCGCTATGCCCTTTTCAAATTCCAATGTATTGACAGAGGTTTTGTCACCCTGCCAACGTTTATCAGCTTTGATATTAAATAAGTTATTACTCATAGTGCCGTCATTACGACGTACCACTTTTTGGCCCCAGCCGGTTTCGAGTGCTGATTGAGCGATTAACACTTCAGCTGAGGTACCCAAGGATTTAGCCGCTTTTTCAGCGTGAGGATACAACACCGAAATAAAATGTTCTGGACTGGTAAATTGACTTACCGCAATACCTTTGCTTTTTGCCATAGGGGTATCAACCGGCGGCAAACTTTTGCCCGTTTGTAACGCTTGGCTGGTTAATTGCTCGCCGCGTAACACACTGTCTAATTGATCACCAGATAACACCCGAGAAAGCTTGGCCGTCATAGGTTGCATAGACTGCGCATGATCAATAACTGAATGCGATGCCGCTATTTGATCTTTTGGTGCTATAGCATCTAAGGTGTCTTTATCTAACTCTGTAGCTGGCGCAACAAACATGCTCGGGTTTACTTTGTAGTCGCTATTACCGCGTAATACTGATGCCGGAGTAATAGGGCTATTTTCTGGGTCTAATTGCTGCACCATCATTTCAGCCAGCCCTAGCATGCCTTTATTGGATAAATCGACAGACATTTGTTGATCACGCATTTGTTCAAAAAATGCTGTTGTTTCACTGTTCATTGGATTGTCTGACTTGAACGCGGCATTGGCATCTCGCATGCTTTTCATGAGCATTTGAATAAAGATCCCTTCAAATTGCTTAGCCGCTTCTTTAAGTGCCCCCTTCTCGTCTTTCTGGGCTTGGACACGAAGTGAATCTAGTCCTCCTAGATCCAGAAAGTTCGATGAAGCTGACAACTTTTCCATAGTCATTCCGACAATATTTAGATGATGATAAGTTCACCATGCAAAGCGCCTGCCATTTTTAACGCTTCAAGTATGGCAAGAACATCTGATGGTGCTGCGCCCACTAGATTCACGGCTCTGACAAGCTCATCAAGAGTGGTGCCTGGATTAAACATAAACATACGACGATCTTTTTCTGACACATCAATCGTACTGTTGGTGGTAACAACCGTATTACCACCCGCTAAGGGGTTGGGTTGTGATACTTGCGTAGCTTCGGCAATAGTCACGGTTAATCCACCGTGGGTCACAGCCGCAGGCAGTAACTTGACATTTTGACCAACCACAATGGTGCCAGTACGAGAGTTAACAATGACTTTGGCTGACTCTTCAGCCGGAATAACCTCAATGTTTTCTAATGTCGATAAAAACGATACCCGCTGTGATGCGTCGCGCGGTGCACTGACTTGAATAGAAGTAGCATCAATAGCTTTTGCCATGTCGGGGCCAAGTAAATCGTTAATCGCATCGGCAGTACGTTTGGCGGTAGAAAAATCTGAGCGACGTAAATTAAATGTCAGGTAATCACCACTAGCAAACGGACTGATCACACTGCGTTCAACAATGGCGCCACTTGGAATTCGACCAACCGTTGGCGTATTTTGAATCACCATAGAGCCATCAAGCCCTTCGGCACTAAAGCCACTCACAATTAAGCTGCCCTGAGCAATGGCATACACATTGCCGTCAACCCCTTTTAAGAAGGTTTGTAATAAGGTGCCACCACGTAAACTTTTTGCCTCACCTAAACTAGACACGGTAATGTCAAGATTTTGACCCGGCTTGATAAAAGCCGGCATTTCAGCGTGTACAGCAACAACGGCTACGTTCTTTGAATTTGGTCGAACTGATTCAGGTAAATTAATGCCAAAGTTTTTTAGCATGGTTCTAAATGTTTGTTCGGTATATCGGGTTTTCTCCCCGGTACCAGGCAAACCAACAACTAACCCATAACCCACTAGTTGGTTACTTCGTACTCCCTGAATACTGGCGATATCTTTAATCCGCTCTGCATTTGCAGAAGCGCTGAGCATTAATATCGACGCAACAAGCGACACGATCAATTTAGTTTTCATGCATTACTCCTTAGAAAGGCCACCAGTCACTCATAAAGAATGAACTCAGCCAACCGACTTTTTGGGAGTCAGCAAACGTACCGGTACCGCTATACTGAAAACGAGCGTTAGCCACTCGTGTAGAATCAATTGTATTATCTGGGTTAATGTCTTCACTGCGGATCATGCCAGTGACGCGAATAAACTCATCACCGTTATTGATCGAAATCCATTTTTCACCACGGATAACTAAATTGCCGTTGCTAAGTACTTGAATGATATTGGCTGAAATACTGCCATCTAAACTGTTTGATTGATCGGCATCTGATTCTCGCTTGGTATTCATACTGTCGTTATAACCAAGATCGAGCGGGATACCACTTATAGACACATTTTTGCCACCAGCATAAATTGGCTCGACGGTTAAGTCGGTGCCTTTTTTGATTTGGTTATAGGCACTTTTTTTCGCCTGGGTTGATTCTTTTAAGGTCACAGTGATGATGTCACCGACCCGATGCGCACGAATATCGGAATACAAGCTTGATGTCTGGCTATCAAGATAAATAGATCCCGTTGGCACCACTTGCGTTGGTACAGTATCTGGGTATACCGGCGCATAAAATGGATCATCAGCAATCGGTTTCTTGGGCGTAGAACTGCACCCAGCCAATAACAATACTGACGCTAACGCAATGTATTTAATCATGTTAGCTCCTTAGAGATTCTGATTAATATAAGACAGCATCTGATCAACCGCCGAGATAACTTTGGAGTTCATCTCGTAAATACGTTGACCTTGAATAAGGTTAACCAATTCTTCTGTCACATTAACGTTAGAGGTTTCCAATGCGCCTTGGCGGATAGAACCTAAACCGTCTTGTGATGCAGTACCTTGAATAGGCGTGCCACTCGCACCTGTTTCGGTGTATAAGTTTTGCCCTAATGGATCTAAACCTGCAGGGTTAATAAAATCGGTCATGGTTAACTGGCCAATAATCTGACTGGCAGCTGTACCTGGGGTTTGCACTGACACTTCACCCGAGGCCGACACCGTAATACTGGTGGAGTTTTCTGGAATAGTGATAGGCGGTTGAACCACATAACCAGAACCTGGTGTGACGATTTGGCCGGTATCATCTAAGCTGAACTGGCCGTTACGGGTATAGGCTGCTGTACCATCTGGCATTTGCACCTCAAAAAAGCCCGAACCTTCAATCATTAAATCTAATGAGTTATCTGTAGTCAGCATGTTGCCTTGGGTAAACATTTTTTTGCGTGGCAACCACTTTAGTACCTGCACCAATGTTTAAACCATTAGGTAACTTGCTATTGTCTGAGCTAATGCCACCAGCTTGGTTAACCGTTTGATAAAGAAGGTCTTCAAATACTGCACGACTTTTCTTAAATCCAACGGTACTGGCGTTAGCCACGTTATTTGAAATAACCGCAATATTGGTTTGTTGGGCGTCGACACCGGTTTTACTTATCCATAACGCTGGATGCATAATAATTACTCCTAACTAATTCTCATCAAGGAAGTGGACGCTCGATCAATCTCTTCAGCGTTCTTCATCATTTTGACTTGCATTTCGTATTGACGTTGAATATCAATCATGGCGACCATTTCATGCACAGAATTAACATTACTGCCTTCGACCGCACCACTTTCAACTTGAACGCCTGGGTCGTTTGGCGCATTGCCACCGGCAATAAGACGAAATAAACCATCTTCACCGCGCATAAGGTTTTCGTTACCAGGATTAACTAACTTAATCCTTCCGACCTCTTCTATTACCTCTGCTGTTGCCCCTTGAGGGCGTACAGAAATAATACCGTTGGCCGAAATCTCTATTTTTTCAACTGGAATGGGTAACACAATGGGACCTGAAGCGCCCATAACGGGACGATCACGGCTATTTAATAACAAGCCGGTACTGTCAATTTTTAGACTACCAGCGCGGGTATATGCCTCGGAACCATCAGCCGCCTGCACAGCAAGCCAGCCATCTCCTTTAACCGCAATATCAAGATCGCGACCAGTAGTTTTAATGGGGCCGCCATTAAAGTTACTGCCTGGGCTTTCCATCATCGAAAATACCCGTGTAGGCAAACCCTCACCAAATGCCTGCATTGAACGGGCTTGGACCATGTCAGCTTTAAATCCATCAGTATTCGCGTTAGCAAGATTGTTCGCACTCACTGCAAGGGCATTCATCCCTTGCTTTGCGCCGCTCATGGCAATATAAAGAAATTTGTCCATTTTTTGCTCCGTCAAACTTTCTGCAAAAACACTATATACACAGAATAAGCAAGCATCATGCCAACGATTTTTAAGTGAGAGGATTGAGATGTAACTGTATGAATCAGTTAATCAATAAAATTAATGGGTAGCGCATGAGTGTCAAAAAAGCTTCTATCGACGCGAGGGGTGTAATAACGGGGACAAGTAACGAGGTGAAAAAGGCAAGGTGTTGCCGTAAACGGCAACACCTATATAGCCTAAGGATCATTTAGCGGATCTGTAATATCGTTTGGTTCAAGGTATTGTTAACTTCAAGCGTACGTGAGTTAGCTTGGAAGTTACGCTGAGCTGAGATTAAATCGACCAGCTCAGTGGTTAAATCAACGTTTGACTGTTCAAGTGCAGAAGAGCGAATACTACCAAATGTACCACTATTTGCCTCACCAGCTAATGCTGCACCTGAATCTAAACTGGCTTTCCAAGAGGTATTACCCACCTGAGTAAGACCTTGCTCATTAGCAAAACGTACTAATGCCACCCGCGCTAACGGCACAGTTGAACCATTACTATAACTAGCGGTAATCAGACCGTCAGACCCAATACCAACATTGGTTAATCGCCCTACGGTAATACCATCTTGAGTCAATTCAGTGACTTCAAATGGAGAAGCATACTGAGTTGGATTATTAAATTTTATCGTAAGTGTTTGAGTGCCGTCGGCTCCAGGGCCCAAAGCACCTGCACCGCCAGAACCTAATGCTTCAGTGGTAATGTTAGCCGGATCACTGCCAGTATAAGCACCTACAGAGTTAAATTTAAGCACCGCTCCTGACCAGACGCCACCTAATCCATCGGGATTAGCAGCAGATGCTGTACCCGTCGCATCAGCAGTGCCATCACCATTGGTATCTGTTGAATAAGTACCAGCGCCAGCCGCAACATCAACTGGATCGCCATCAACTGCATAAAAGGCAACCCAATTACTTTCACCTGTAAATGAACCATTGGTCGGTTTAATAAAATAAGTGGTCATAATGTGCGATTCACCTAATGAATCGTAAATCGTCACCGAGGTAGAATTATTAAACGTATCAGAATCAGCAGGATTAAAATTAGCTGGGTCTAATGCGGTTTCACCCACATTAAGGTTCATTTGCAAACCAACATTTCCGGTTTGCACTGGGCTACCTGCAGTGTCAGGGATCTTAATCGGTTGGGTTGTGGTTAAACTCACAGAAGTCGAGTTACCATCTTCATCAACAGGGAAACCTTGTAAAAAGTTACCCGCAGAGTCGACCATATAGTTGGCCGAGTCAACTTTAAATGCCCCTGCACGTGTATATGACTGATCTTGCGACCCTAACTCAGACGACGTAACGAAGAAACCACCGCCACTGATAGCCATATCCAGTGAGTTACTGGTAAATTGCAAGCTACCTTGATGAAATTGCTGTGCCACTTGAGTGGTGGTTGCTCCACCACCGACAGCGGTTTTACTGTTCGAAAAAATAGAATTTGCGTACACATCAGCAAACTCGGCTCGTGATTCTTTGAAACCAATAGTATTCACGTTTGCGATATTATTCGCGGTTGTATTTAAGTCTTTTTGCGCGGCAGCAATACCACTCAGTGCAATGTTAAATGACATAGTTCACCTCTCACAATTAATTCATTTATCAATAAAGCCAATAATTCAATACAGGCCTTACTATGTTTCAGATACTGCGAGTACGTCAGATAACTTAATTCCGCCTACTCCACGCAAATTCAAAATAGCCCCTGTCGCGGCAGTGCCCAATGACACACTTGTCACGTGTGCATAAGTTGATACCGCTAAATCTTGTGCGGTGCCATCCACTTTACCACTGGCCTTAATCGAATAATTACCCGCTTTGACGGGTTGGCCATCCTTACCTAAGCCATCCCATGTCACATCAACATTGCCGCCTTTACTGCCATCGACATCAAAGCTCTTAATCACCTGACCCGACTCATCTTCAATTTTCACCGTAATCGTTTCAATTGCAGATGGCGTACTGATCACGCCTTTAATCTCAGGGCTTTCAGTAGAAATCGCCCCGGTATCAGAAGGGATAAGTACTTTTCGACCTACTAAGCCTGATGCTTGTAACGCTTGGCTAGAACTCATTACCGTATTGAGGTTAAGGATCTCATCATTCAGATTTGAAATACCATCAACCGTCGAAAACGATGCCATTTGGGCAATCATTTGATCATTATCAACCGGTTTAAAAGGATCTTGCATAGACAACTGTTGACTGAGTAAAGCAAAAAAATCTTCTTGCTTTAACATCTGATCTTTTGATTCAGGGATAACACTTTCTTCGGGTAAACGAATTCCGTCAAGGAAAGGGTTCCCCGTAGTAGTGCTGGTTGTATTTGTCTGTACAGAACTTTTCGTGGTAGCACTTGTATTTGATGTGCTACTGGATTGTTGCGGTAAAGACTGACTGTAAGAATTAACGAGGCTCATTGTTACCTCCTTGAATAATCATACTATTTACCCATCCTTAACGTCTGTTGCAACATAGACTTAGTTGCATCAGCCACCTGAACGTTCATTTGATAAGAGCGTGATGCAGAAATCATATCGGCCATTTCTTCCATCACATTGACATTCGGTTTATAAATAAAACCATCACCATCAGCCATCGGATGATCTGGCGAGTATTCTTTTATTAATGGTTTATCACTTTCAACAATGCCTTTGACGTTAACACCCGGCGAGCTATTTTGCTGGCTATTAGCTTTAAGCATTTCAGCCTCAAAAATGGGATGACGTGCTCGATAAGTTTTATCAACACTGCTTGATACAGAATCCGCATTGGCAATATTACTGGCAGTGGTATTCAAACGCACTGACTGCGCAGACATACCTGATCCAGACACATTGAAAATATTAAATAAACTCATGATTAATCACCTCGCAACGCTTTACGCATGCCATTAAACTTACCTTCAAGGAAACCTAATGACATTTGATATTCGAGCGCATTTTGCATAAATGCTGATTGTTCTTTCTGCGTATCAACAGTATTACCATCACCTGTATCGGCTTGATTTGGAACACGATATTGGACATGTTGTTGACTTAACGCTGTTAAATCGAAATGTTTTTCTGTGGTTTGACTCATGCTCAACCCCTTCTGATGTGAGCTTGCTGCTTGCATAGCAGAAGCAAAATTAACATCTCGAGCTTTATAATGAGGAGTATTGGCATTGGCGATGTTACTTGAAATCACTTCAGCTCTTTGAGCTCGTACGCCCAAAGAATATTGGTGAACACCTAATGCATTATCGAAATTAATCGCCATAAAATTGCCTCCATCAGCTAACTGATAGATATAAAGCAAAGGTTATGCCAACAATTTTTATAATGGGAGAATAAAATAAAAAAAACTAACATGCCGACGATCGTCGGCATGAGATGAATCTAATCAACTGTTTTAGCTAGGTTTTTTTCTGGTAATAGATACCTGGATTACAGCGAACCATATTAAACTCTTCGGTTAATCCCGCAAGAGATTCTGACGCACCTAAGAATAAGATACCTTTAGGATTAAGTGCGGCAGCAAATTGCCGCAAAATGGTAGCCTTTGCCTCTGGCGCAAAATAAATCAATACATTACGGCAAAAAATGATATCGAACTTGCCTAATAAGCTATAACTTTCAAGTAGATTGTGTGCTCTGAAGTTCACTAAACGTTTTACGTTATCTTTCACTTTCATATTGCCAGACGGTAAAGCATCAAAAAACTGACGTTTACGCTCTTCAGACAAACCACGAGCCAGAGCTAAACCATCATATTCAGCATTCTTACAACGCTCTAACATAGAAGGTGATAAATCTGTTGCCTGAATTGTCACGCCCCCAGGCAAAGCACCAGGTTTACGCTGTTGATATTCCAACACTGTCATCGCTAAAGAGTAAGGTTCTTGCCCTGAGGAACACGCAGCAGACCATATTTTTAATGGTCGGCCCAACTTGCTGTATTCAGGCAATAAAGAATTACTAAGTAACTCAAATGGATAACGGTCTCGAAACCATAAGGTTTCGTTAGTAGTCATCGCATCTATCACTTCGGCGCGTAATTGACGCTCTATCGGTTTCATCGACTTTTTAACCACTTCAGATAGAGAAGGCAAATTATGCTTTCCCATCAGTGGCGCTAAGCGGCTACGAACTAAATACTGTTTGTTCTCACCTAACACAATACCGCTATGCTGCTCTAAAAACAGCCTAAATTGATTGTACTCTGCTTCAGCAAGTGATTTATCTGTCACATTATCTTCCTAATATGTTTGCCGATGAGCCGACCGAACTTTCAATATTATTCATACTAAACATTTATAAGCTCAAATGTTTGTTAACCGCTGCGGCTAATTCATCAGGGTTAAACTTGGCAATAAAATCGTTAGCCCCTACTTTTTGTACCATCGCTTGGTTAAACACACCACTTAACGATGTGTGCAGTACGACTTTTATATTCTTTAACTTTGGATTATCACGAATTTCTGCTGTTAGAGTGTAGCCATCCATTTCAGGCATTTCAATATCAGAAATAATCAACGGAATTTCCACTGATACATCATCCATTTCTTTGGCAATATTTTTCAACATCTCTAACGCTTCTCTACCATCTTTGGCAGTATCGATTTGCAGATTTAAAGACTCTAACGAACGAATAATCTGTTTACGTGCCACTGCAGAATCATCAATAACCATAATATGATAATGCTGTTCTCTATCAATCGTTAAAGTTTCGTTGAGTTCTTGACTAATCGAAGTCTTAACCGGCGAAATTTCATCAAGAATTTTTTCAACATCCAAAATCTCAACCAACTCGCCTTCTATCTCTGTCACTGCGGTTAAATAGGAAGAACGACCAGAACCTTGTGGAGGCGGCATAATTGCCTCCCAATTCATGTTGATAATACGTTCAACAGAACTCACTAAAAAGCCTTGAATGCTTCGGTTGTATTCGGAAATGATAATAAAGCAATTTTCAGTTGATGTCAGCGGACGACCACCCGTTGCAGCACTTAAATCGATAACAGAAATCGTTGCGCCACGAATATGAGCAACACCTTTAACATAACGATTTAATTTAGGTAAGGTCGTTAGTGGTGGGCATTGTAAAACCTCTTTCACTTTGAACACGTTAATCCCAAACCGTTGGCGGCCGTTAAGCCTAAATAATAGTAACTCGAGTCTGTTTTGCCCGACAAGCTGAGTACGTTTATTGACTGAATCTAAAATGCTCGACATAACACGACCTTGTAGTTAACTGTCACCCAAAAGGATAAAAATTGTTCATTAAAATTATAGTAAACCCAGGTTCAACACAATACGTTAGCTGATTACGTCTAGCTCATTTATCGCTATAGACCTACCAACCTTGAGTGTAAACCATCAACAACCCAGCGAATACTTATCAATTCATTAAATTAAAAAAAGTGGGCATACAACTTGCTTTAATTTGTATTAATTAACTCACACACTGTGAGCTGACACTTTTTTGACGGGGACATAATGTAATTATTATGTCATCGGTACATATATTTTAGCTTATTGTGTATGCAGAGATAGCTCGCATATTTTCCGTTTTTAAAAGTATAGGTGTATTCTGGCAAAACAAGCTAGTATCTTCATTATGAAAGTATTTTTTTTATGTTTATTATGTTCAATAACATTTTTTTTGCCAGCATTTGCTAGCGAAGAGATAATAACACCCTCACTATCGACCATTTATGACTTAGCTAAAGAGACGATAGAAAAAAAAAATCGAAGCAGACTCAAAAGCTAAGGTCGAAATCACCCCACAAAACCTTGAAGGTCGTGTCAATCCTCCGCGGTGCTATCCACCGATAACGGCTGAGCTTGCCAGTGAACGAGCGATTAGTCGCAATAATATGGTAAAACTGAGCTGTGATAGTCCAGACTATGACTACCCATGGCAAATGTATCTCTCAGTTCGAGTTGAAATTCAATACCCCGTTGTCGCGGCAAACCAGATACTGTCACCAGACCAAATTATTGACCAACAACATTTACACATTATGTATATTGATCAATATAGTCTAAAAGGCCAATTTTTTTCAGATATCAACTCATTAATTGGTTCAAGAGTAAAACGTCGGGTTGCGAAAGACTCACCAGTCTTAAGTAATAACCTGTGTTTTGTTTGCAAAGGAGACACGATTTCTATTTATGCTAAAACCGCTAATATTGAAATTAAAACCCTTGGTGAAGCTTTACGGGACGGTAATCTCAATGACGTTATCAGAGTAAAAAATAGTAATACGAGCAAACAATTTGATGCTGTTGTAATTGGCATTGGCGAAGTTGAAGTAAGAATGTAAAATAGAGTTAAAGTTTTTTCCTGGACTGCCGATAGCCTGTTTGGAAAACCTGATAATTACGCTGGAGCCTCCCATGGCAATTGACATTAAGCATAACACTGCTACTAATACACAACTGCGCACTGCACGTGAAACGCAGTCTAATACCAAATCTGATACTGCAGCTGTGGCGCAAAAAACAGCGACTCCAGTTAAAACTGATTCGGTTAGCATTACCTCTCAAGCTCAACAGCTTCAGGGCGCGCAAACTAAAATGGCATCATTGCCTGAAGTAGACCAAAAAAAGGTCGCTGAAATTAAACTCGCAATCTCTGAAGGACGATATAAAGTCGACCCAGAAAAACTTGCGGCTAATATTGCTAGTTTTGAAGCAGAGCTAGGCAGTCTATCATTTGGCAAAGAGTAACCGTTAAACGTTACTCTTTAATTTGCTTTAACAACACTAGAATAATAGGTGCGCATTTGCATCATAGAGAAGTGTTAGTTAAAAAAACAAGAGTAACTTATGACACAAGTAAACGTACAATCCTCAGGACAATCCAACGATCCGCAAAACAAGCAATTACTTACAGAACTGCATACCTTGCTTGATACGCAAAATCAGACGTTAGTTCAACTAAAACAGCTGATTTCAGCAGAGAAAGCGGCGTTAGAAAAGCAAGACGCCGATCAATTATTGGCACTTTCCAAAGATAAAACCCAGTGTTTATTCAATATGAAAACCACTGACGAAAAACTGGCTAATCATCCACACCACACGCTGATCACCACAGATGTTGAACTTGCACAAAAAGTTGCTCAAGCAAAATCGATACTCGCTGAGTGCAAAGACATCAATAGCCAAAATGCCAGTTTAATTGAGCTCAATATCGCCAGCCTCAATAGATTCGCACAAGCATTACAAGCTAGCCGCAACGCTTCAAGCTTGACCTACAATGACAAAGGCAAAACGTCGACCATTTCAACGCTCGGGAATGACTTTTCAGCCTAGCGTTAAAATCTTGGTAGCAAGCCATACGAGCGATGACATGCGATAACAAGCCAAGCGCCAAGTGCTAGACAGCTCTATCCGTGAGCGTAGCGTTCGCTTGATATCGTTCCTTCCTAGCAGGAGATTTACTGAGCGAGCATGGCCTCAAGTAAACTTTGTTGCGCAGGATGTTCACCTAACCAAATCTTAAGTAATGCCTGACGAAATGCTTCACCAGCAATATCCCCCTGAGCCTTGCCATTTTTAATGCTGCTCACGCCCTTGCCTTTTTGAGTCACAAAAGTGAATCGATCACCTTCGACAATCTCGTCTGCAAACAGCTGGGTAAAATGTTCAATATCTTTGGCAATAGAGTGAGTGTCACCGTCGGTAGCAGCATCAAAACCGTCAGTAATTGCATCACGCATTTTATCTGAGGTAATCATTCCAGAGGTAATGGTTAACTGTATAACCGCAATCGGCTGCGCCAGCACATCATCTAAGGTTTGCACTTTTGTCGGTAAATACAAACTGCCCACATATAAGTCAATAAAAAACTTGCTGCGCACTCCTGCGCCATTCAGTATTAATGGTTGCTCAGCAACCGTCATTTGCTCTACCACATCAATATCGCCAATCACTTTAGCGTGCGCGAATGACGGCAGCATCAACACTAAACTCATACCCATTAAAGCTAATAACTTCATATAAACTCTCTAAAAAACGCCACAAAAATAACCACAGAAAGAATAAAAAGTGGTTTTATGCCTGGCAATATATACCGCAACCAAATCACATACTAAAACTCAGCGATTAACCGTTAAGAGCTTATTTGCCGAGTATTGCACTTCGAGGTTGAATTAGGGGTTAACCACGAACACCTAACTTAAATTGGCCATTCTGATTAAACATCAACGCTTGCTTGTGCTTAGGTGAAATTAAAATTGGACCATTATCGAAAAACAAGAAGCACTTCCAATTACGCACAAAGACATCCCAACGCGTTTCAATGATTTGGTACTTTTCATAACAAAAATACACCACCACATCATCAGGCCATTGAATATGTGTACTAACCGCTTCAGGCATCGCGTTGTCCAGTGAGTCCCACGCCGATTGCCAATGTTCTGTTGCCGTCCAAGCGTCTTGCTTTATTGGCCAATCGCCTTTCTCAAATAATTCCGCCCGACTGCTCTTATTGCTTATCCACTTATCCCACACTTCCATGGCACTTTTATCGGTCAGTGGTTTAATCAAGGCCTTATCATCATCTGATACAGGCAAATCTTTATGGTTAAAAATCCACTTACGCTTATAAAGATCAAACGGAATATATGAATGTGACAAACAACTGCTCCTAGCAATAAAAAATGAAGCACAATTATAGCGCTAAAGCCGATCAGACTGCGATAGTGATAAACACAAATGATGAGATGATTTGTTAAAAAGATTAATGCTGTACCACTAACTAAAGAAGCGATGGACATTCTTACTAGACGCAGCCAAGAAGCTGTTAAAGGCGAACGCTTTTTATTCCAGAGTGAGCACAGTCAATCAGGCCAGATTATCGAAAAGGCAGGCAAAGGCAGCTTTTGGCATAGCATCACAGAACGCGCAGTACTTTGTGGCACTGAAAAAGGCCTACGCTTTTCAAAAGAGTTGTCACCATTCACTATTTCAGGCGAACCATCGCAAGTTGGAGCGTTATGCGAGGCGGCAACATTCAAACGACTAGTTAGCTACTAGGCCATATCCCTAGGGATTTAAACAAGAGCCAGCATCACAGCCAGCACCTCATTTAGATATTGAGCATGTTAGGCAAGAGTTGGGTATTACCACGGTGCATTTACTCGGGACTTATCAGAATGAGTCGAATGTTGATAGATTGGTTAGGGAAATAGAACAGCTTTCATCTGAGGAGAGAAAGGAACTACTAACAAGAATTTAAATTGCGATACAACAAATTCTTATTAGTATCAAAATTATGAAACACTAATGGCTATTGGGGTCTGTATATTAGTAGCGATTTTCTGTGCGACTTCACTGTATATATCAACTTCAACTTCTGGAACCGAAAGTGAAATTATTAACGCATATCGAGCCTGTGAATTATATCGCTCATGTGTTTTACGAGTCTTCCACCATCCACTGGTAGGATAAATAGCGATCTTTCCTCTAGAAGCAAGATCTGCAGCACTGCCGCGCCAAACATCTTTATGAATAGATCCTCTATGACGTTGTTGCTTACCTAGAAGCCAATGGCTATCGTCTAAAATATCAGGCTTGTCTCCCTCTGCCTTTTTATTGATACGCCTCATGAATTGTTTGTCTGATTCACCTTGATGCTTGACGTCAAACCTCAGCTGGTGACTAGCATAACTATATTTAGTTAACACATTACGGCTTGACGGGTTTGGCTCAATAAAATAAGAAATTGTTATCGTAAGCTCAACATCAGCCTCACCAATTTTCATTAATTCCTCAACTGGCCAAGGCAAATCATGTAAATTCATATCCTTAGTCTTTGTCTCTTTAGATTTTGGCTTAACATAAGGCTGTAATTCATCTTGAATTACCAATGTTAAAGAGTTACTTGCACTATTCAGAGCTTTATTAAGATTAGGGACTCCAAAGCCTACTTTACGAACTAATTTAGCCATATCTGACTTCTTGATGTTATCTTGATTACGGTTTACCGAAATCAAAGAATACATTGCATCAGTCCAATCTGCAGAGTGAACTATCAGCGCCCTAACGGTTTCAGGCCAAAGGTCGCTATATTGTGATTTTATTTGAGCAGTAAACCTTGCTGCCAATGCTGTTGCAGAACTGGTCGCATTTGTACATTGGAAGTACCTTTGCGAGAAGTTATTATTTGTAGTAAGCAACTGTAAATCTTGCATTCCTACACTGATGCCCAATTGATCTTGGCCAACATTTCCACCTTCAAATACCACTTCAGGTTTTATAGGTGTGTTTCTTCTATCCCAATTGAGAGATGTTGTCGAGTATGGTGATAAACCACCTTTCGGAGCTAAAGGTTGGTAGTCAGAGGCTTCTGTAAGTGTATTTTTTTCTGTATAAGCACCAACCGTTAATACATTCCATGCCTGTGCAGGATCATGAATATCACTTAGGTAATTCCGCTCGGGGTACTCAATCCCCTCAATAGGTAAGGCATTCCCCGCACATACAGTAAATAATCTAGGAAATGCACCCTCTCCGAGGTAATCGACTGCAAGCATATCCATTGCACTAGACCAAGATGATGGCCTTCCTCTATCGGTCCCTATACCTGATGATAACGACATTGAGTAAACACGTGACCGTTCAGGTTTGTAGTTTTCTATTTCCGATATAGCATTTTCTGTAACTAATCCTAAAGGCTTACCTACATTATCACCATTAAATCGGATGGTTTTGACTGATTCTAACCTATGATTAATTGTTATTATATCTGATGAACTTAATCTATCAGTTAAGTCTCCCCAAATTGCTAGCCCAGCCATCTCTGTGCCATGTCCCATTGCGTCAGTGGGATCACTATCATCTGTTATTGTTCTTTGATCTGCTAAACCAGCAAATGGCGACAACAAAGGATGAGCAACATTTACACCAGAATCAATAATACAAACATATGGAGAAGCATCAGTATAAGAATGATTTAGACGTTGAAGTAATTCTTCTGACCATTCACCTTGCTCAGCTGGCTCCATAGAATCGAAGAATTCAGCGGTGACTTTAGGGTAGCGTATTTCAGATACTCTAAAAAGCAGGTTAGCGTTTTGTTCCAACAGACTTTGGCTAGCCTTTATCTGAACAACAGTGTGCTCTGGGAATCGAAGTTTATGTTGAGATACCTCGATTTCAGCAATGCCTGCCAGTTTAGTAAAGTCTGAAATGATCTCATTGTAATAATTATGTGTCTGACGACTTTTTTTCGGTGTAGATAACCACACTTCCCACCAAACGTCAGAATCTTTATCTTCAGGAAGGAGGGAGTCATCATCTGCCCAAATTGCAAAAAATGAAGCACTACGAATTGATTTAATGGAATCAATTAATTTTTGATGATCTGTTGGTTTATCATTTTTGTTTGTTTTGTACGATTCATAATCAGTTAATTTCTTTTCATAAAAATCTAACTTGCCATCAGGTACAAAAGCTGTAGCAATGGTGGTTTTTTGCCCATTAACACTAATCGTCTTTACATTGTGTAAGACGATCCCTTGAGTGTCATTTGCAAGACTTTGGACTGCCATTTCAACATTGGGAAAACTTTCAAACTCTACTTGAATTCCAGCTCCCATCTCAAGAGATGTTTCAGGTATGTGTTGCTTTACTCGTGATAAGTCCTTGGCCACGTATTCTAGTTCTTGCCGAAGCTTACCACTATGATGATGTCTGTCTTGAGCTGGTATTTCAGATGAAGAACTCCCACCTATAGATGGCGAAGAAAATTCGTAAGAAGTAGCTGAACGGTTTATAAAAAAATGCGGTTTATCAAATCTATTACGTGCCATTAAGAATCCTTCTTACACCATAAAGTGTTGGCTGATTTTTTTTCTACCCTCAATGGCTTGTTGGAGCATCGAGAGTGTAATTGAATTGTGATCATAAATTAGCATTTCTTTGATAGCATCATTTGCTGCAAGAGTAATTTCAGCGTTACTTAACCCTTCAGAAATTAAAGGAAGTTTTTTTCCATGAAAAATTACTCGCGACATAACTTTGAAGCCGAGTTTTAAATAATTCAATAATTTCTTCTTTCGAGGGCAATTGATACCGAATCACATCATCGAAACGCCTAAATAATGCATGATCTAGAGCTTCTATGTGGTTAGTAGCACAAACAATCACACTATTTGAATTATCTTGCTCAAGCATCTGTAAAAAGCTATTAAGAATTCGGCGCGCTTCTCCAACATCATTACTATTTCCGCGGTGTGAACCTAAGGCATCAAACTCATCAAAGAAATAAACACCACGAACTTCTCTAATAGTATCAAATATTTGGCGAAGCTTTGCAGAAGATTCTCCCAAATACTTTGTAATTACAGCATCTAAACGAACTTCAAATAAAGGAAAATCTAGCTCTCCAGCTAATACAGAAGCTGTAAATGTTTTTCCTGTACCAGGCTTACCAGCTAGAAGAAGCTTTCTCCTAGGAGATAAGCCATGATTCTTTAGAGTTGCGAGATGCTTTTGTTCTTTTACTAACCTGTTTAATTGGTCTTTTACTTCTGAAGATACTATTAAATTTGAAAAACGAAGTTTTGGATGTGTTGTTGTAAGTAATCCTGATGAATCTTTCACGCCACTGGCAATTGAAATAGGGAGATTTTTTGCACTAATTTTTTTAGCTGATTCAACTAATAATTTAAGCTCTTGAGCAAGTTTACCGTGCCCATTTCTGGCTTCATGAGCGGCAACCTGAAGCGCAACAGATAAAAATCTGTCGTCATCTTTATCGATATACGATTGCATTAGTGCTTTAATTTGAGTTGAACTAGCCATTATTTCTTAAATATTTTTATAAATTCATTTTTGATATAGTAACTGAATTGGCTACTTTTATCTAATGAATACCATTAAGTTTAATTCTCAATTTTCTTCCTTATCTTACAAAGTCACATGCGGTATCTTTCTGCTTCAAAGTTTCAGAACTATTATCTTGCATCGCTTTCAAAATCATAAAATTACATTCCTTTTCTTTCAATTCTTGCTCAGTCTTTTGCTTTGGTTCGCTGATATAGGCAACCATAGGTTTGTAACTAAGTGATGCATTGCAATACATATTAGATAAGCTTCGCCCTTTCTGGCTCAGATTTTCCATACTGGATAGCTGATTACAAAGTTCGGTGAACATAGCCTTTGCTTGTTGAGTGCATTTAGATAATTGAGTTGCTTGTTGCTCAAAATTAGAGCAAACGCTATTGGGTTTTATCTTCCATAGCTGATGCTGAAACCGAATATTAGTATCGTTGTATACTAAGCTTTGCGAGGTAACTGTGGTGTTCATTGAATCAACATACACTTCAGCAATACTATTGCTTACCGTGTGCAGATAGGCTGCAAACAATTGTGAAAATGGATCCATTACTCTTCCTTAAGCATATGTTGAATATTCTATAACGTACTAACAATACTCCTTTTTCTGTCTTATTTGAATATTTTTATTTTGACCTAATTTAACTATTAATTTCGGATTCGTACAGTTATTGACAGAACTCCAAGTTAGAGCGATTAGGCTCAATTTTCCCATTAGCTTGTGAATAGCTTAACGTCCACTCATGTACTCTAGTGACGATTTCAAAGCCTAAAGCCACAATGCCTTTTAACTGCACGATAAGCTCGTCACCATATCGATTAAGTTTATAGGTACTAGATTCAGCATTATCATGAGCTGAATTACAGGATTGCTTAGGTAATACCTCGCTTCTATCAGAATCTATTCCCGCATTAATTTCCGCATTGGCATCTTGGAATTTTCCTGGATTTCCAGAAATGCCATTCATGTTCAATCCCTGATGGCACTTAGCATTTTCCGAACTTGTTATGGGCACATTGATTGAACTCAACGTAGGTTGAGCCACTGCATCCCTAGAGTCTTCATAGGCATTGCGGCAATTGTCATCAGAAATATGATTTAAAGACTTTTGTTTTTTATGTTCATATAGAGGCCTAATTAACTGATCATCACGCTTACAAAAAACGCCACCCATGAGTTCAGTGTAACGACCCCAATCGGAGTCATCAGCCGCCTGTCTAATTTCTTCCACCCACTCTAGGCTTCCATCAGTGATTTTACTTAAGCGTCTTAATTCACGCCAAGGTGTTACGCCTACCCCACCAATTTGCTGAAATTGACGAATGCCCCAACAGGAAGCCCAAACACGAATACGTGTAGCTGCGGTAACAGACTCAGTTCCATAAAGGTCATGTTCAATCCCTTCACCATCAATTCCTTTGGCTACATACTTGGCAATATATCCCGTTGCAGAACCTTTATTTGGGTCAATATACTCAACCTTAAAGCGGCGCTCTTTTGCGCCTTGTTCGTCACCATCTTCTTGCAGACAATATTCTTGGAATGTTTTTACTAACGCTTCTTGTTGCTCTGTTGGCAAAAATAATAACAAGTGCCAATGCGGTGTACCGTCATGGTGTGGTTCGGCCACTCTAAAACCAAATGGAGTGATCTTGTCACGGTTAAGCGATGCGCGTATGCGCTGAAAAGTTCGATTTAGGTAATCTTGTCCATCCAAAGGCGTAGCCCCCTGCCATTTAGGGTTTTCAGCGCCCGATGTGGCAAAGCAACGATGATATTTAGAGGGTGTAGTCATTGTCAAAAATACAGCTGAATAGCCATGCTTTGTGGCGTAATCTTCAAAACCACGAATGCGAACCATCAATTCAGCTTTACGGATTTTAGGATTAGACACATTAAGGTCTGATAATTCAGCAAGGCTTACACTGTAGTCAAGCTCATTAGTGGCTAAGGTATTCTCAAGCTGTTCACGACTGTTCAGCCATTGGTTTTTAATGCTCTCAACGGTAATATCACTGGCATAAATACTACGATGACGACTAATTTGGTTTAGGAGCCGCGAAATAGTTTCAACTTGCCTGTTATGGAGCCGTCTAAGTTTTGGTTTCCACCATAGCGGATCACATCCACGCTTAATCACCCCCATGACTTTTGAATATTCTTCATCGGTCAAACAGTCATTTTCGAGGTGATTTAAAATAGTATCCGTTAATGGGCACGGCTTAATTTGATGGCAATTTATATAGCGCGAAATTGCAAAATAGGTATGTTTTAAACCATTAGAGTGATGCCTAATAACCATATTGGCGCATTGGCGAGCGTGGTGTTTAGACTTTTGCTTAAAATTTGGAGATTTAATATTAACGCTAGTCATTCGAATACTGCTATAGCCCAGTATTTTTGAAATAGCTTTCGTTGTTTGTATCAAATCTAAATTAGCTTCACTATGGTGTGAAAAGCGATCATAACGCTGCTTTAGTACAGTCTTATAGATTTGAGGAATGCCATGAAGTCTTTTAGCAACAAAGCGAGCATTATCCATTTCAACTCTAGTCATTAGACTGCCCTCCATGCTGCTTTAACCATTCATACCCACGATGATTAAGTGAGCAACGTTGCCACTTTACGCCCGCAACGTAATGAGTACTCTCGGCCAAGAAGCCTTGTAGCTTCAATTTAAACAATGTTCGTTTTTGAAAATGGCCTATATATGAGTCATAACCGATCATCTTGCCTAGGTCAGGACATATCTCAATACAGACCTCGATGTGGTTATCTTGCGATAACCACTCAATGAATGTGACTTGTTCATTAGTAAAGACGGCCATTATTTGCCCCCTTCACTATCTGAAGCCGTTACGTTGTGTAATAGGCTCACTTCTATACTGTCAGAATTGTCATCCATGGACTCATTAACAGGTACATATTCCGTTAACGGGTACAGACTCGATTCATTGGCTTCATATTGCCGTAACAGAATAATGTTTTCGTTATGTTCTCGAAGTTCATTAATTTCATCAACAGTACTTTTAAGAATGCTAGTCATATTTAATAACGAGCAAATAATGATTCCCGATAAAAAGCTATACAGTGTGTTCATATACCCTCCCGTTAACGAAGTTTTCAACATCGCTTTGGCGGTACATCACACGACGACCAACTTTGATAAAATTAAGAGGATAGCGGCCAGTACAACGCCACACTGAAAGCGTGCCTATTGTCACGCCTAAGTATCTCGCCACTTCCGCAGGGGTGAGTAGTGTATTCATATTAACTCCGATTAGATTGTGTATGTCGAAGTGAAGAATATGATCGGAAATTTTTGAAGTATGCGCTTGTGAGGGTCAAAAAGGTGTTTCTCAGGGTGAGAAACACCTTTCGTATTTATACTAGTTTTTGAATTTTTTACTGAGTTCAAGCATTATTTGGGTTCTAGTTTGAACTGTTGATTCTAGCTCATGAGGTAATACTTGAAGTTTTACACCATCAAATCCACATATCTCAATTGGTGCGTCATGGTCGGCATCCCATATTTCACCAGTATTTGTATCTATGGCATAGTGGTCATCCTGAGTTACATCTATGCCGTAGATTTTGGCAAAACTAGCCCAAGAATGTTGTTCTATTGGGTTTTCGTTTCTTTCAATAAGATGAGATATTAATTCCCTATTAGGGTCTTGAAGTGCAAATAACTTTAACCATTGATTAGAAAAGTCATGTCTTAAATCCCAGTATGGTTCTAGTTTATCTAGCATCCTATCAATTGGGATATGGTAGCAAATAGAATCAATTAAACTAAAATCTTTAGATTCAATGATTTGATTAATATTAGGTGTAGCTAAGTCTGATAGTTGAGTGTTAGTGACAAAGGACTCTAATACCTGATGTTTTGTTATCATTTTACAATATTTATCAGCTAGTTGTTGTTGCTGATTATCCAAAGCTTTTCCATTCAGGCTATTTTCGTACCAATCTTTCCCTGTTTCATCATAAGGAACACCATACAAATCATCTAAAATCCATAAAAACTCTAACAATTTTGATTCTTTATCACCATCTTTAGAGGCTTGCTGCAATGCTGTGTACAAAGTTTGTACATCTACTTCAAACCCCTTAAAAGAAAATGACTCTACCGCCTGTAAAGTATCTTCTTCTAAATCGTCCTCGTCATAATCATCGTCTACATCAAGCCATTCACTACCAAAACTAGTTAAATAATAGAGAGCCTGCTGGTTAATTAATACCGAAGATTTTTCTAACAAAGGGACTAGTTGATCACTTATCAATTTGCTTAGTTGTTGAGCAACCTTTGTAGTCTGATTAAAAGAGATAGCTCTTTCTTGGCATCTAATAAATGCCGCTTGCAGGTCATTTTTTGCAAGTTCTATCGATTTATTTAGTGAGGTTTTCTTCAATGCCGCATGAGATTTTTCACCAAGAAAAGCAGCTGTTAACTCGAATATCTGAGCTCTTGATACAGTGCAGTTAGGTATGTTTTTTATTTGTGAAGATACGTTGAAAACGTAAGATGAAAGCATGTTCATAAATTAACTCCGCGGTTGAGTGCGTTGCATTTAAGCATTACCACATGCGATTAAGGCGAGGCTTCTCAACCAAGTCAATTTAAGTATAAAGATGTAAGCAGATTGTATTTAAACTTTCGTTTTTAGTGCCTTTTTTCACTCGCATGTAAGTGAGGCTGGCGCCTAAAAAAGAAGTTACAATAATGTTCGATCGGAAGCAAGTTAAAATACTGATGAGAGCAATTCATAACTATACAGATTGTTTACGATTTTCACTCAAAAACCATCTATAAACTGTTTGAAACCCTTGGTATTCACTAGTAAATTGATGCTCAATCTCGTTTGCATACTGATTGATTTTTGGAAAATATTTTTCAGTAGCCTGTTTGGGGTTTTTATAAGATTTATTACGATACAAGCTCAACGCAAACTCGCGTCTCAAATTATTCTTCATATGCCTAGTCTGCTTTCCTTTCTTTGAATGTTGGCTAGCAACTTCAATCGCCCCTTTATGTTTTGTTACCTCAGTTTGAAGTGACTGATACCTTTCATTAGCATCAACAAATTGACGTTTGGTAAACATTTGAAATAACAACTTGGCTTGCTTGGGCATACCTGCAATCTGGCAGGCTATTGCGGCATGAATTAATTCAGCGCTTTCTTCACTGATATGATTCAGTATTGAAAGTGCCTCAATACCACCTTCGCCTCCAAATGCTTCATGCAGATTTTGAGCGTTGGCAAACAGTCTTATCTCTTGAATATCGTCAAGAGGATCTGCTGCAAGCGATTCAAATAAGGAATTAAAAATATCTGCGCCTTCAAGCTGTTCAGTTTCTAGTATTGACTGACTATCATCAACTTTCGAAAGCGCTTTGGCTAATGACTCTTCATTAGTGCCTTCTGGGAGAAAAGGTTTAACGGCTGAATATTTTTGAGTAAGCATGTCGAATGACTGCAAGCTGGCTAAAAAATCGGCTTTCAGCTTTTGATTAGCATGTTCTGACGAATTTAAAATATTAACCATTTGCAACTTCAGCGCTTCAGGCATTTCGGTTAGAAGTTCTTCTAACTGATTATCGACTTCAGACTTTTGAGGTTTAGTTTGTTGGTTAGACTCTTTATTGAGGTTCATTACACAATACTTCCATGTTTTAGCTTTAATAGAAAACTATTGGAAATACGCTTAAATGTCCATGATTGAGTTCAAACTATCGAAAAGCGGAGTTTTGAAGAATGCTCGAAAAAAAATTCCAAAAAAGTGGTTTCCAGAGGCGGCACATAGGCGGCACAACTTTTGACAATTTTGTTAAGTATTTGATTTTCAAGGAAAAAAGAGGTGTTATGGTCTCCCCACAGGGACTCGAACCCCGATCGGCCGCTTAGGAGGCGGCTGCTCTATCCTGTTGAGCTATAGAGAGACCCAGTGATTATACTGAGTTTATAATCGAATTAAACCTTTTAAATTTAATTGCTTAATTAACAACCAACTAGTTCTTAATTGCAATGTCATTCACTTGAATATTATATGCACTGTCGATACCGTCAAAGATTGCCGTTGAACTGTCTTCAGTCACTTGTTCGATAACCACATTCGCCCGACTTTTAGTCGCGATAGCGCGCATAGAGTTGAATCTGTCGGGGATGTTTTTCTGTAGGACGATTTGGAACTTATCACCCATTTTAACGCCATTTTTACGGCCTAAATTAATGATAATGCGATCACCATCTCTTGCGACAATTTGGCCTAGTAATGGTCGGCAATTGAGTTGCTTATCTAACGACATAACACTTTGTTGTAAAATATCACTGATCGCCTGGCCATAAGATGATCGCCAAAAGCGTTGATTAGCTGGTGACACTATTTCTTGTCGTTCAAATTCCCAAGGCGCTGATGTCGCGAATGATTCCGACCAGACCACTTCACCGCTAATGCCATGATAAAGGGTTAATTTAAGGATAAATTGCCTCAGTGGATCATCTTCTACAAAGCCCAAATAACTGCTTTGTACTGGTTCAGTTGAAATATCAATAATTTCGGGCTGCAGCAAATATTGGCTGTCGGTGAGTTCACCTAACCAACTGGGTATGCGGTTACCTCTAAAATTGACCAATTGATTGGTATTATCAATTTTCTCATCTGCATGTAGCCTGGCAAAACTGTAACGCGATTGCGCGTTAATCGCTTTGCCTAATTGTTCGGTGATACGCTCTTCAAAGTGGGCTAATTGACCATAGCGTAATTGTTCGCGTTCTTGTAAATAAGCTTGAGGCAGCATAATCGCAGCTTTGAGTGATTGGCTTTTACATTGGGCATCGGACTCTTGTTCGCTAAGCTCAAGCTGTAAAATGACAGTAATAGTATGCTCGCTGATCATTTCACTCATTAATTCAACATTATTGGCCGAGCCCATACGCTGCATTTGAAAAGTATCTTGAGTAAGCCGTCCTTGATTAATTTGTTGTTCGCTAGAAAAGTTAACTCCCGCTTTTAAACTGGCATAATTTAATGCTTGGCTGATAGCGTCTTCGCGAGCTTTATCAATATCGCCATTAACAATTTTGGCTTTGCCAGTCACTTCAATTTGTTCAGCAAATGCAGACATTGTCACTAGCAAGCCACTTGCACATAATATGGCTATGACAGCAAGATGACTAAAGGGATTAGCTCGGTTAGTAGGGCTGTGTCGGATCAGCATACGATGTCCTAATGTCAAAAAAACGTCTATTTGGCCTAATAAAATGAATTAAGCTTACTCTATATTTTACAAAGCAAAAATTGTGCCTATAACCGCTTTAATAGTTTTTTTTAGATGTAGGGTAATTATAGTAAAGCTTCTAACGCATTTGCCGATATAAAGGAACGAATATTAAAGAGTAAAAAATTGACCTTAGTTACCGATAAATAAGGCGATAAAATGACTCATTTATACCAAGATTTGCGGCATTTTTGTAAGAGGAATTATTATGATTAATAGGCTTGTTGTCCCCACGGTCATACTGGCGTCATTGACGTTAGTTGCATGCACCCAAACGCCTAATGCTGCCAATAATCTTGCCTTTAGTAATAACGGTAAATTTGTCAAAGTGGTCGATGAAGATCAGGTTTATCAGCACAAGCTAGCTTATGATATACAAGCTGTTGGAATATCGCCTAAGGGCCAGGTCAATGTGTGGGCAGAAAAGTTAGTCAACGAATTAGTATTGCAAAATGATGCCCTTCGCCCTGATGAACCACTGCTCATTTCTACGCCGGTAATGGCCAGCAATTTAAATACATCCAATGAGTTAGGCCTTCAATTACAGCAAGGATTGCTTGCTGCATTCCATGCCCATGAGTTTAATTTGGTTGATTTAAACGTCGCAACTAATTTACGCGCAACAGAGCAAGGTGAATTTATGTTGAGCCGAAACTGGGAGCTGCTGCGTTCCGATTTACCGGTAGCGCACGTTTTGGTATCAACCATGACCTTAACACCTGAAGGAATCGTCTTTAACGGCCGGATAGTGAATGTGACCAATAATAGAGTGGTTTCGGCGGTGCAATCATTTGTGGCGGCGTCGAGCTTATCGGGTTATTTACAACCTTCTGAAATGATTGAATCGCGTAGTGGTTTACTGTATCGCCACGAAAATAAGGGCGACAGTCGTTATACCGTATTAGGAGATAAGCTATGAAGTCGTTATTGTTAATTGTGCTGGTACTGTTAACTGGCTGTGTAAGCAAGGATAAATATGTCCAGTGGGAAACCGAAGCTCCAGCCTCGTTCCCTACCCTAACCGCAATTGGTTATGCACCCTTAGCGACTCAGCCAAGCAAAGAACCATCGCATCGTATTTTAATGGCAATGCAAGCATCAAAAATTGCTGCATATCGTGAGTTAGCAGAGCAAGTGTATGGCCAAAAGATTACCGCAAACAGCGACGTGAGTGAGTGGTTATTAACTGACGACAACGTTAAGTCTAGCGTGAGTGGCATTATTCGCGGGGCTAAAGTGGTAAAAACTTACCCAGCCGGTGAGTTTTATGTCACTGAGTTAGCACTTGATTTTAAACAAGTATGGCAGTTATACGAACAACAAAATCGCCCTAAGCGGGTAAAAGAAGTGACTTACTTCTAGGGCCGATTTACATTAGTAGTTAAGACGATTTTATTAGATAAATGCTCAGTTGCTAGATTAGCTTTTACAAAAAATGCCGCTGATATCAGCGGCATTTTTTATTATATGGTTTACCACTAATCGTTAAAAGTTCAGTTTAAACACTAAACCGAATGCGGCTTGGTTTTCCATGTCTTCAGTGACATCGGGATAACTTAACTGCATTTCACCGCCAAAATAGTAACCAGCATAAGCATTAAGGCTAACGTTAGTCGTTGCTTGCCAACCTGCGCGAGCAAAGCCTACCCATTCTTCAACTTCAATGGTTTTATCATCATCAGCAATTAAAAAACGCTCTGTTCGCATGGAGCTGCCCACGCCAAAATCCCAGTCACGATTATATTGATAACTTAACTCTAATCCTGCAGGGCCACTAAAACCAGCTTGGAACGGGTTAGCAAGTACCCACTTATCGCTTATCTGCCAACGTACGGCTAAATAAGGCAAGGTGCGCACTTCTGAAATATCATTTAAATATGCCACACCGAAACCAAGCATATTACCCGAATCAAAGCGGTACATCCCCGAGGCGACGACACCATAACTTTGTGCATTTGAAGATGATGCCGTATCAGCATAGGCATACTGTAATTTGGGTGCGATGAGAAACATCCAATGATTATCTAAACGATACGATAGTGACAAACCGGCACTGTACTGATGGATGGTCGACCAAGGTTGAGTACTGCTGCGTAACAGGCTGTTTTGGTTAATATCCCAGTCATAATCGAGATTATCGTAGCCTAAGTTTGCCCCTATAGACCACTGACGATTAAGTGGCATGTTTGCCGAAAAACTGGTTTTCCATGTATCTCGTTGCAACTGATTAGGGTTAGCACTCTCTGCGCCTACATTAGCGGTGCCCGTTGATGTACGAGCAACGGTGAGTGAAAACGGTGAACGTTCTGGTGCCGCTAAAGCATGCTGACTTAACAGCAGACCCGATACGCACAATAATGACCGTACAGATAAATTCAGTGACTTACTCTGTGCCGGAGAAGAAATTACCTTAGTGTTGTAAAGCGTCATACTAATCTGCTTCCCTTCAAATAATGAAATAAACTGAATATTACTTTGGCTTAATTGCTCAAGTAATACTGCTATATGGCCAATTAAGTTCAACTTGAGGTTGAGTTTAATTTACGCCCACTTTATGTGCTCGTAAAAACATGTCGGCGGTATCTTGCAGGTATTGTTGTCTGGTGACGATTAAATCTTCTATTTCTAAGCCTAACTCTAGGCGTAATTTTAGCTCACCAAACAACATTAAACACAATCTAACCGCACTTTCATGAGGGTTTTCAAAAAAGTATTCGTTGTGTTCATTGACTTTTGTTAGGTAGTTTCGAACCAATCCTAGTACATGCTTAGGGCCTGCATTATAAAACAATCTAGACACTTCTGGGTGAGTATCGGCTTGAGCAACACAGGTTTTAAACACTGTCATGGCTTCTTTGCTAACAATCATTTCGCCAAACTGCTGTGCAAATAACAAAATAACCTGTTGTGGTTGGCTGGCATCAATTAAGGCATCGTCGGTGAGTTGATGCACAACACATTTCGATTCAATCGCAGACACAAATAAATCGTCTTTAGAACCAAAATGGGAGTAAACAGTTTGTTTTGATACACCGGCATGCTTGGCCACTTCATCCATACTGGTATTAGGGAAACCATGATGACAAAAAAAGATCAATCGCAGACTCGAGCACCTGAGCACGCTTTTGTTCACTGCGGCTGATGTGGATCTGCCCGCTGGGATTAAGCGCTGTGTGTTGTTTTGTCATATTGGTTCCATAAATTAGCTTATTAAGCAAATCAAGCCTCTGCATTGCTGATCAGCATTTAGCCTAATAGTAACCAAAAATAGACTGGACAGTCTAGTTTTATAAAATTAGACTATCGAGTCTAGTTAACATTAAAGTTACATTTTATGTTGTACTGAAAATCTATGCGCTTATTGCCTTTCATGCCAACGGCGAAAAATAAATCAACATTGACACTATTAATTGCTTTGCAAGGAATAAACTTATGAACGCGTCAAAGACATTCACTGCCATCATTCGATACTGGGCGCTAAGTTTAAGCTTAATCGTTTTAAGCGGTTGTGGCTCTGAGGTAAAAGAACACTCGCATACAATTGACTATCAAGCGGTGTTATCGCAAAGCTTAGTGTTAAATGACCATTACCAGCATATGCAAACCTATACTGGGACGATTCGCTCAGCCAATACCACAGGTATTGGCTTTGAGCTTGCGGGTAAGCTCAACAATATCTCAGTCGACAGTGGCAATACTGTGACTAAAGGTCAAACATTAGCCCTACTTGATATCGAGTTATTAACAGCCGAACAACAGCAACTGCAAGCCAGTTTATTACAAACCCAAGCGGATATCGATTTAGCCAAAAGCACCTTAGTTCGCACTCAAAAACTAAAACAACAAAATTATGTGTCTGAACAGCAGCTTGATGAAACCCAGCAACAAGTCATTAGCTTACAAGCAAATCAAAAGCGCATTGAAGCCAGCTTAAGTGCTACCCATTTAAAAATTGAAAAATCGACATTGTTAGCCCCATTCAATGGCACTATCAGTCAGCGGTTTCATAATGTCGGCGAAGTGATTGCGCTAGGCAGTCCGGTTTTTACCTTAGTGGGTAACAGTGAACCTTTAGCTTATATTGGGGTACCGATTGATATTGCACAGCAGTTAGCCGCCGAGCAGATGGTAGATGTCCGTGTAGGTAAACAAACCTTTACCGCTAAAATTGCCGGTATTAGTGCCGAGGTCAATACCATTAGTCGCACGGTGCAGTTGCGTATTCATTTGCCCGACTCAGCCAGAGTAATCAATGGCGAAATAGCTTATTTGGCTTATCAACAAGATGTGCCTGCATCTGGTTACTGGGTGCCGATGTCGGCATTAACCGATGGCGTACGCGGGTTATGGAACGTGTTTGCCTTAGTTAAAGCTGAGCAAGGTTTTTATACCATTGAACGTCGCGATGTTGAAATTATCTATACCAATGAACAACAAGCGTATATTCAAGGTGCCATAAAACCAACCGATATCATTGTCTCTCAAGGCTTGCATAAGTTAGTAGTTAATCAAAAAGTCACCCTAGCTCAAGCTGAGAAAACGGGGGCATTATGATTAAAGCATTTTTAGAAAATGGCCGCCTAACCAGTTTATTTATTGCATTATTAATTGTTGCTGGCTTAGGAGCAATTTCAAGCTTACCGCGTACGGAAGACCCACATATTACGAACCGATTTTCATCGGTTATTACTCAATACCCAGGGGCATCAGCAGAACGCGTTGAAGCACTCGTGACCGAAGTACTCGAAAATCAACTTCGCCGTTTAGAAGAGTTGAAGCTAGTCCAGTCAACTTCTCGACCGGGTATTTCGGTGATCCAGTTAGAATTAAAAGATACCGTTACCGATACCGCTCCAGTATGGTCACGGGCACGAGATCTTATTGCCGACAGTAAATCACTGTTACCCGTTGCAGCACAAAACAGTGTATTAGATGATCAGCTAGGATATGCTAATACCGCTATTTTAGGACTGGTTTGGGCCGATGACAGCCCAGTAAGAGTCGATATTCTTAATCGGTACGCCAAAGAATTACAAAGTCGCTTAAGATTACTCAGCGGCACTGACTTTGCAAAGTTGTATGGCGCACCTGAAGAAGAGATTTTAGTAGAATTAGATGGTAATAAAATCAGTCAACTGCATTTAACTCCCGCAGGTATCGCGGCAATTTTAAATAATGCCGACAGCAAAATTTCCGCCGGTGAAATTAATAACAACCAGTTTAGAGCCTTAGTTGAGGTTTCTGGTGAATTAGACTCACAAAACCGTATCCGCCAAGTGCCGTTAAAAGTAGACGATTACGGCCAAATTATTCGCTTAGGCGATGTGGCCAATATTAGCCGCCAAGCTAAAACGCCTGCATCGAGTATTGCTTTAATCGACAGTCAACAAGGCGTATTAGTCTCTGCTCGCATGCTCAATAATAACCGCGTCGATGTATGGCAACAGCACGTGAGTAACGCCATTGACGAGTTTTCAGTAAACTTGCCGGCCAATATTAAGGTGCAATGGTTATTTGACCAACAAAGCTATACAAGCGATCGCTTAGGCGACTTGGTGATTAATCTGCTGCAAGGGTTTGTGATTATTTTACTGGTCTTAATGCTGACATTAGGCCTACGTAATGCAGTGATTGTAGCAATATCATTACCACTAACCGCACTGTTTACCCTCACCTGCATGAAATATACTGGACTACCGATCCATCAAATGTCGGTAACAGGGTTAGTGGTTGCGCTGGGTATTATGGTTGATAACGCAATTGTGATTGTTGATGCCATTGCGCAACGCCGTCAGCAAGGTATGAGCAAACTTGAAGCGGTATCTAAAACTCTGCACCACTTATGGCTGCCACTGGCGGGTTCAACCATTACCACCATGTTAGCTTTTGCACCAATTGTGTTAATGTCAGGCGCTGCGGGTGAGTTTGTTGGTGGTATCGCAATTTCGGTGATGTTTGCATTGCTGGGGTCATATATTATTTCGCATACCATTATCGCAGGCCTTGCTGGGCGCTTTAGCCGCAGTGAAAAACCAACGGCTTGGTATCAACAAGGTATGGCATTTCCCAAAATCAGCCAAGCATATACAGCCAGCCTTTACTTTGCGTTAACACGGCCAATACTGACGGCGATTGTTATCGGTATATTACCTATTGTCGGTTTTTTTGCCGCGGGAAAAATGACAGAACAATTTTTCCCTCCGTCTGACCGCGATATGTTCCAAATTGAAGTCTACTTAGCGCCGCATGTGAGTATTGAAAACACCCTAGAACAGGTAAAACTGATTGATAATAAACTGCAAAAAATTGAAGATATTGTGGCTGCGACTTGGGTTGTCGGTGGTAACACGCCCTCTTTCTATTACAATTTAACTCAACGGCAGCAAGGGGCAACTAACTATGCCCAAGCAATGATTAAAGTAACCGATTTTGCGGCGGCTAATCGATTGATTTTACAATTGCAGAAAGAGTTTGATGTGGAGTTTCCACAAGCCCAAATCTTGGTTCGAAAACTGGAACAAGGCCCTCCTTTTAACGCTCCGGTAGAGTTGCGTATATACGGCCCCAACCTAGATACATTGAAAGCACTGGGTGAACAAGTGCGCGGGATTTTAGTTGCAACCCCCGATGTGATCCATACTCGCGCAACACTAAGTTTTGGCGCACCAAAAGTGTGGTTACAAGTCAATGAAGATGCCAGCTTAATGAGCGGCCTGAGCCTTAGCGATATTGCCAATCAAATTCAAATGGCGACTACCGGTATAATTGGTGGCAGCATTTTAGAGCAAACAGAATCACTGCCCATTCGTGTTCGTTTAGGCGACAACAGTCGCGAACAAGCCACACGTTTAGCCGAGATAAATCTGGTATCGCCTTCGGGTTCAGGTATACCGCTAGCGGCATTATCTTATAACGAAATCAATGTAAGTCGCGGCGCAATCCCCCGCAGAAATGGCGAACGAGTCAATACTATTGAAGCTTATATCACCAGTGGAGTACTGCCTGCACAAGTATTAAACGAGGTTAAGGATACCATTGCTAATTTGTCTATTCCGGCGGGATATCATCTTGAAATTGGCGGCGAAAGTGCAAAACGTAATGAGGCTGTGGGTAATTTATTGTCAAATGTAGTGTTAGTTGTCACCTTATTACTAGCCACTGTAGTGCTGTCATTTAACTCCTTTAGATTAACGGCAATCATTTTACTGAGTGCATTTCAATCGGCGGGTTTAGGTTTATTATCCGTGTATGTATTTGGCTATCCGTTTGGGTTTACCGTTATTATCGGCTTATTGGGATTAATGGGCTTAGCCATTAATGCTGCGATTGTTATTTTGGCTGAGTTAGAAGATATACCCCGAGGCGCGCCATGGTAATGTTGAGTTAATCATCAGTACTGTGAGCAGTTGTGGTCGTCATATCGGCTCCACCACCATCACGACTATAGGTGGCTTTTTACCGCTAATTATTGCAGGTGGTGGCTTTTGGCCGCCATTTGCCATAGCCATTGCTGGCGGTACGCTTTTGGCGACCATGTTGTCACTGATTTGGGTGCCTGTAATGTATACCTTGTTAATGAAACCTAAGGTCAACCTTATCAAGAAGCCAATTTCGATTTAATGTTCAATACAAAATAAAGATTTGCCCTAAACTGACAGCAAAAATCCGGTTTAGGGCAGTAAGCACAAAACTCAAACATAAATTAAACGGTTTTCTCTAACAAGAACCAATTGGTGTCGTCTTGGGGGGAAATTAATGTCTCTGTGGTAAACAAAGCCATAATCAACCAAGGTTAAATCTGAATACTTGTCGAGCATTTCACCGGCAAAATCGCGCTTAAATAACTTACCATCATGACCTCGATAGCCAATTTCAACTGGTGATGGATTGTAATACTCTGCAATGCAGATATAACGGTGGCTAGACTGATACAAGCGTTCATATACATTTTGTAATTCTTGAGGATTTATATGAATTAATACACCTTTAATCAATGCAATATCATGCGTTATCTGTGGCGTGTAATCTAAGATAGACGAATGGTGAACGGTAAGGTTATCGAAACGCTGTAAACTTTCAGCCGCTTTTTTATTTATTTCAATCGCGGATAATTTAACGTCAGGTAACAGTATTGATAATGCCTCAAGATTCAATCCGATATTAGAACCAAATTCAATAATAGATTGAGGAGCATGTACATTAGCAAGTATTTTAGAAAATAATGCTATGTTAGCTGCAATAGTATGCTTTCCTTGATTTCGTTTTAAGTATTCATCCCCAAACTCACCAGCCCAAAATACTTCTTGTTCAGTCTTATAAGTCACATAATTCTCCTAACTTGCAAAGTGCAAGTGCGTATAAGTTGATAATTTAGTCAAATAAATCAGATGATAATGCGGTTCCGCTTGGTATGTTTTGATTAGCTCTACACCCTAATACTTGCTCATAAAATTTAGGTGCAAGACCAAAACCAGGCCTGATACTTCTAACATTCTCTGCCGTTAACTTTTCGCCTTTAATGACATCTTTTACAATATACAACGATCGTCTAAATTTAATATTACCTATTTCAGCTTGAGTCCTTTGATAATTAACATGGCCTAATGCAGACCAAGCTGTTTTGGTATCTTTGCATAATTGTGCCAGTTCTAAAGGTTCAATTGAGAAGCTATCATCAGCACCGCCGCCATTACGATCAAGAGTGACATGTTTTTCTACAACACATGCACCTAAAACTACAGCCGCTATAGCAGTTGCATTATCAATGGTATGATCAGACAACCCTGCAAGAACATCAAAACGCTGAGTCATATCGGCAATGGTAGCTAAGTTATATTCATTTGCTGGCGCAGGATAGCCACTAACACAGTGCAGAATAACTAGCTCTTTACAGCCATTATCTCTTGCCACATTAATGGCTTCTTTGATCTCGACGTCATTGGCCATACCTGTAGACATAATCATAGGTTTACCGGTTTGAGCAACACGTTTAATCAGAGGCAAATCAACCAGCTCGAAAGAAGCAATTTTGTATGCTGGGGCGTCAAGCGATTCTAGTAGCTCAACAGCAGTAAAATCAAATGGTGAGCTGAAAATAGTAATACCTATCTCTTTAGCTCTTTTAAACAATGGCTTGTGCCAATCCCATGGCATGTGAGCTTGCTTATACAGTTGATAAAGTGACTTACCATCCCACAGACCACCATGGATCTGAAACTCGTCAGCATTAGAATCGATTGTGATTGTGTCATGAGTATAAGTTTGTAACTTAATGGCATCAGCACCGGCTTTTTTAGCAGCTTCAATAATCTCTAATGCTCGATTAATATCGCCATTGTGATTAGCCGAAAGCTCAGCAATGATATAAGGTGGGTATTCACGACCGATGGAACGGCCGTTAATTTTTATAGACTTAGTCATTTAAATACTCTAACTGTAAATTTTTTGAAATTAATAGTTCTGCTACACCTGTTATTATTTTCTTATTTGTTTGTACATTAATGATAGTAGTTTCAACAACTAATTTACGGCCAATCTTAGATAAAATAACAAAAATAGCCTCAAGCTGATCATCAGGATAAACTGGATTTATAAAGGTCATTGATTGACTCATATAAATACAACCATCTCCAGGGAAAGTTGTTCCAAACACTTTAGAAAATACTGAACCAACGAGAAATCCATGGACGATACTGCTATCAAAACCATGTTCAATTGCAAATTGATGATTCAAATGAAGTTGATTTTTATCACCACTAACCACTGAAAAAATAGCAACTTTCTCCGCTGAAAAAGTGATATTCTCTCGATAAGACTTACCCGGCGACAGTGGCATTTTTTTCTTATATAATTCTAATCGACATCTCTGCCAATCGGTTTTAAATATTGCAAGTCGATACACATCCCAATACTGTTCATCAGCGAAATGATGCTTTTTAAAGATACCTTCAATTTGAAAGCCAAATTTTTTATGGAACTTTATAACAGAATGATTAAATTCTAATACTTCGCAAGATAATTTATGTAACTCAAGATTATCGAACGCATAATTGAGAGCTGTCACTTCCATTAATGAACCAACGCCTCTGGTTGCAGTATTTCCAGAATAAAACGCCCAAGTCGCAGAATGATTATTATGGTTGATATCAACAAACCCAATCAAACCTGAAGGCTTGCCATCTAATTCAAAAATAAAATATGCTTTTGTAGCATCGCATTTTATGCGCTCGAACCATTCATAATGTTCTTTTTTAGAAATGACATGACTGGTGTACATGTTTTTTCTTACTTCAGGCATGTTGCGCCACTCTAAAACAAGATCAAGGTAATCTGAAGATAATGGTAATAATTTTACATCACTCATAGTCGCTCCTGTCTGAAGTAATCTCTTCACATAGAACTGATAATTTATGTTTAAATACAAGCAATAACTCTGATGATTTTGCATGTAATAGCGCAGGCGAAATCTTAAAACCTTCAATCAATCGCATAAGTGCTTCAGCGCTAAATCGGTTTTGATCACCCATGTAGTATATCAAGCCAATATCATGTAAATATTGAGATACCTCAATCTGATTATCAGCGAGCGAATAAACGATACTCGGAAGCCCCATGAAAATACGTTCACCAGTTGTGGCACCACCAGCACCGATAGCTAGATCGGCTTCGCGCATCATTTCAGCAATGTTTACGCCATGTTCAAAGCATTGAATATTACTGAAATGGGCACATGCTTGCTTTAACTCTTTTTTATTAGGGTTAGCCATTCCAATAACTAAATCTACTGATATTGACTTCGATAAAACAGGCATAACTCCATTCACAAATTTAAGACTAAGATTATCTTTATCTACACCACCAAAGAAAACAAATATCTTATTGAGTGATTCTCTTGGTTTAGAATTTGATATTTCACAGAGAAATTCATCACGTAAAATACAATACGATACACCTAAAAATAACTGACACTCAGGAGTAACCAAATCATCATATCGATGCTGATAATTCAATGCTAAATTTTGATCGATTAAAATATTACAACTATGTTTTCTATTCGCTAAATCATCAATAACGACTATTTTCCTAGCTAAGCGGCTCGCTTTTTCTTCCCAAACAATATCCAATGAGTAATGGTCTACAATTAACACATCAAATTTTGAAATGTTAATTGAACGCATAGCATTCTCAAATAACAAAAAATCTTGTTCTTGAGTCCAACCAAGCCAATTATCATTAATAGGAAAAGCATTTTTAGCATCTAATTCTATTAAATTAAAACCACTACCGATTATTAAATCATTGAAGTTTTTTTCAGCTCGCTTAGTAATAAAATAAATATTACTTTCAATTTTTTTATTCAGTAATTTTGCAAGAGTTAAACATCTAATCAAATGACCGGAGCCAATTATAAAACTGGAATCAACTCTAAAGACAATATTCATGACTGAGAACTCAAGGATGCATACTTTCTTTCTGCTTTACTCCAATCGTCTTCAGTATCAATGTCCTGCACATGACTTGACGGTATAATAACGGCATAAGAATGTTCAGAAAACATAGATAAACCAGTTAAAAAAGCATCAGGAAGACCCCAGTAAAACTGAGCAGCATCATAATATGCAGTATCTAAATCTTGAGTTCTGGTATTCACATATTCAGGCATAAGCATTTCTGCTGAGCCATTAGCATTTAGCTTAAATGCCCTTTGAATAGGATAATCATAAACAGCAGCACTAAATGCATACTGAAATGACCCAATCGACAAAGCTTCATATCCAGCACAAATCAGTTCAGCAGTTAAAAAGGGGGCTGTTGCATACATACAGCACAAAGCTTCTACTTCGACGTCATGCGCTTTATACCACCCAATAGCATGCTTTATGACATCCATAGTTGTTGCATAATCATCAGCAATGGATCCTGGGCGCATAAAAGGAACTTCTGCACCATATTGTTGAGCGACTTTAGCAATTTCAGCATCATCAGTAGACACAATAATCTTATCAAAACATCCTGATGCGATAGCTGCTTCAATAGAATAAGCAATGATTGGCTTACCATGGAAAAGCTTTATATTTTTTCGAGGAATACGTTTACTGCCTCCTCGAGCAGGAATCAAGGCTATTCGCATTAATCCCCCGACTTCAGTATCAAACTTAACACATTCACGACTTCATCTTGTATTGAATCGGTCATTGCGGCAAACATAGGTAATGAAATAGCTTCTTGATAATAACGTTCAGACTCCACAAAATCTGCTTTATCAAACCCCATAGCTTGATAATAAGGCTGTCTGTATACCGGAATATAATGAAGATTAACCCCGATACCCGATTCTCTCAACTCATCGAATACTTGTGAATGATTTTTAGTTATTTTGTCTAGCTCAAGACGAATAATGTATAGGTGTAAACCTGAGTAAGTATCCTCTAACTGGTAGGGACAAATAACAGGTAAATTGACTAACATTTTGTTATAACGCTCAGCAAAATAGTGGCGAGTTTGGATAAACTGTTCTAATCGAGTTAGCTGTGAGATCCCCAAAGCTGCCTGTAACTCGGTCATGCGATAATTAAAACCTAAGTCGATTTGTTGGTAATACCATGCTCCATCAGATGGACCGTACATTTTATCTGGGTCACGGGTAATACCATGAGATCTTAATAAGCGCATTTTTTCAGCTAACATTTCACTATTGGTTAATGCCGCTCCACCTTCCGCTGTGGTGACAATTTTTACAGGATGAAAGCTAAATACTGTGATGTCAGCAAACTCACATGATCCAATTGGATGTTGATGATATTTACCTCCTATTGCATGAGAGGCATCTTCTATAATTTTAAAACCATATTGTTTACTTAGATGATAGATAACTTTCATATCACATGGTTGGCCAGCTAAATGAACAGGTATCACTACTTTAGGCAACGTTCCTTTCGCTTTGGCTTGAATCAATTTTTGTTGCAATTGCTTAGGGCACATATTGTATGTCCATGGATCAATATCAACAAAGTCGATTTTAGCACCACAATAAAGTCCACAATTAGCCGAGGCAACAAAAGTGATTGGTGATGTCCATATAACATCACCAGGACCAACTCCCAATGCTAAGCAAGCAATATGCAAAGCGGAAGTCGCACTGTTTACAGCAACAGCATACTGAGCTTGGGTCACACTGACTAATGCAGATTCAAACTCTGGAACCTTAGGTCCTTGAGTCAAAAAATCCGATGACAGTACTTCAATGACAGCATCAATATCCTGCTGTGAAATATCCTGCTTTCCGTATGGAATCATGGAATATATGCTCTCTATAGTTCCGCTTTTTTATCAAATTCAATAATTTCTTCAGGCGTTAAGAAATGCGGATTTTTTCCAGAATGATATTCATAACCTTGCTCTACGGTGTGACCAATTTCATCGATAAGATTACGTGAATAATTATGGTCGTCGTTATAAAATTTAATACTAGGACAAATAACATAATGGTCATCAAACTCGAGAGTTAAATGAGAGTCATCGGCAGGACACATCACTTCATGTAATTTCTCACCAGGACGAATACCAATCAACTTCAATTCAAGATCTGGAGCATAAGCTTTTGCCAAGTCAACAATCCGCACAGATGGGATTTTCGGTACAAAAATTTCGCCACCATACATACGGGCAAAGTTTTTAAGAACAAAATCAACACCATCTTGCAGAGTGATCCAGAATCGAGTCATACTTTGGTGAGTAATAGGTAAATGATCTGTTCCGTTGGCTATAAGTTGTTTGAAGAAAGGCACGACTGAACCTCGTGAGCCGACCACATTACCATAACGAACAACAGCAAAACGAGTTTGCCCTTGACCAACCATATTATTTGCGGCGACAAACAATTTATCAGAGGCCAGTTTTGTCGCACCATAAAGATTAATAGGTGAAGCAGCTTTATCTGTCGATAACGCAATAACTTTATTGACGTTATTCGCAATTGCCGCTTTTATAACGTTTTCTGCACCATAAATATTGGTTTTAATGCATTCCATAGGGTTGTATTCTGCTGCAGGAACTTGCTTAAGTGCTGCAGCGTGGATCACATAATCAACCCCTCTGAAAGCCTGCATTAATCGGTCGCCATCTCTTACATCGCCTAGAAAATAGCGCATACAAGGGTCGTTAAACTTTTGCTGCATTTCATACTGTTTTAACTCATCTCGAGACAAAATAATCAAACGTTTAGGTTTGTATCGTTCAAGAATAGTTTTGGTATATTTATGGCCGAATGACCCTGTACCGCCGGTAATAAGTATAGACTTGTTATCAAACATAATGCTTCCCTATTTTATTTGGCTCAACAGTTTCACCCGATGACCATATGTTCTATTGTATGTTGCACAACTTCAACGCTTGCAGAAAACAAGCAAGAAATAGACCACAAAGAAAATAAATGCTTTCTAAATTAATAATATCAATTAAATATTCTGATAATTTATAAACCATATTAGTTTATAAACCATCATAATATGAAGTGCTTATTTCAATTTTTGCCAGAATAGCTTATAACTCACAAGCACATGTAGCTTAGCCATTGGCATTAAAATTGCTAACACTGTCTTAAATCGTTGCATATTATCTAAAATGTTTGCACAGCTATGATGACTGCGCTTGACGAGCCGACAATATATTGACACGCAACAGACTATAGGATCGGGACAGAATGACACCTCAACAATCTAGTATTACAAATGTATTCGCTATCTCTCCATTTAACGAGTACTACTTACCAAGTGTCAATAAGCTCACATTTGAAAAGATTGATTCTGTTAGCTTATATAACAACAAGTTTAAGCAAGCAGAAATCCTAACCGACAATACATTACATATCTTTATTGGTATGGATTCAGGCTTACTTGCTAACTACCTATTAGAAAAATCTTTGCCGCTTGAGTCTAAATATATATTTGTAGAACTTGACGAAGTCTGCCAATTATTGACTATTGAGATACCTGAAAATTTACAAGAATCCGTTTATATTTGTACCGCTTCAAAGCTTGAAGAGCTCTTAACCAACAGTGAGTTTAATCTGTTTATCGTCAAACACCTCTTCAAACTTCACTATTCTTTAGCAGCATCTGGAAACTCACACGATGATTACACTCTGCTTAGTCACAATGTCGAGAAAATTGTAAAACTAGAATATTTCGATAGCAGTACCGCTTTTACTCAAAAAAGCTTCATCATCGAGCAATTAAATAATATTGCAGAAAACCTCCTACCTGCTGAAATACTAAAAGATACTTTTGCTGGTAAAACATGCATCGTTCTTGGTGGTGGCCCATCTTTAGATGAAAATATCAAATGGATACAATCAAATAGAGATAAACTAGTCATATTCTCTGTTTCAAGAATTACAGGGAAATTAGCAGATATTGGCATAAAATCAGACATTATTGTCACCGTTGACCCGCAAGAACATAGTTTCGAGGTTAACGAAAAAATGATGAGTCTAAGCGCTCAAAGTCTACTGTTAAGCGCAAATCATACTTGCCATGATATTGTTGCCCAATGGAATGGTTGTCTACTGTTTACTGGCACACAAATGCCTTGGCAAGAAGGGAAACTATGCTCAAACATTGAAACAACAGGACCGACAGTAACAAATAGTGCGATCCATATTGCTGAAAGTATGGGCTTTACTCAAATATTGTTATGTGGCGTTGATTTTTGTCATTCTCAGTCTGGTGCGACCCACACTACGAATACCTATACTGAAAGTGTATTTAATAATTTAGGTACTATGTATGAGTGGGTTGAAACTTACAGTGGTGAGTTGGCAGAAACACCAATTCAATTAATTCATGCTATTGAGTCTTTGGCAGAGTCAGTTGCGTTAAAACCAGAAATTAACTATATAAATCTTTCAAAAAATGCAGCAAAAGTGAAAGGCGTTAGCTACCAAGATAAAAACCAAATATTATTATCGCCTATCAGCAAAAAACAATTGGAGTATCTTAATCCTAGTCGCTTTATTATGACCACTGAAGCGAAATTAGAAAAACTGACCTTGATCAGCCAAAACATAAACAACACATTGACGCATTTCGATAAGATACTCAGTAAACTAACAAATGCATTAGCCCTCTGTAAAAAAATGACTAAAATTTCCGCCACTTTGATTGGGCCATTATCTGCAGAATTAGAAAAAATTGAATCTGAATTAAACCAAGATTTTCCACAGTACTGCTATCTGATAAAGTTTTATGGTTTTTATGAATTCTCACATTTTTTGACAACTCAAAGCACTGACCAGTGGACGCAAAAAGACGTCAATAATCAAAACCGTCTTTACTATCAAGCGTTTTTTGATATTGCCAATGAGCTACAAAAATTACTACAGCAAACTAAAGCAAGACTCCAAAGCAGAATAGCTGAACATGCTTTCCCAACCCAGTTAGCTTTATTTACACCTCAATGGGAAGCTGATAAACATTTTGGACGAGCTATTATCTGGTCAAGAGAACATCCAAATAGCCTTAAGCTACTTGATGCTAAAGACAAAGAGCTAATTGAAAAATTAACAAGTCGTTATACTGAATTATTTAATAAAAAAACAGTAAAAAATGTTGCCGTTGACCATAAAAACAACATGAACAATGCTTTTAAGAAACTCAATATTTTACTGCAACACAAACATCTACTTGGTATTAGTAAAATGGTTCAATATGTTGAACCATTTAGACAGCAAGATGAGCTTACTGCTAAATTTTATTACTTAGCTAAAAGCTATGAATTATTCTTAAAGGGAACATGGGAAGAATCTTTAAAGATAATATTAAAAATTGATAATAATCAACTATCTGAGAATGAGCTACGTCATATTATCATGCTATCTTTAAAACTAAACTTACTTGATGTTGCTCAAGAAAACCTCGCTAAAATAATCCAATTTAATGATGAGTACCTCCCACAGTATGCACAAATCATGAGCCTGCAAGGTCAATATCAAGATGCACTCAACTTATACTTAAATTATCTTGATAAATATCCTAATAACATTCCGGTACTGATCAAATTAGGAACCTTCTTGGCAGCAATAAACGAAACAGAAAGTGCTCAATCAGTATTTTTACAGGTATTGAAAATCGATCCAATTAATCAAACAGCAATAAACAATTTAGAGCAAATGAGTCGATGATGGCATTTTTAGTATAAAAGCTAAAATATTAAACCATTCGGGACTCAAGCTTATATGCTCTCTTTGTCGTGATTGTTGTTTCTTTGTGCGATAACTATGAGGCAGGAATGTAAGACTAGGCTTAAGGATATGCCTCAAACCGGTAATGGAAACGACCATCTAATACTTGGTAAAATCAGGATATATTTAAGCCAAATCGACACGACTAAAACTGGTCGATTTGGCGTTAATGCTTACTTATAGTAGTTTGGGTAAAAACATAGACAATAATTTATAAGCTAAAAATGTCTACATTTAACATTCATAGTAGTGTTATGCGATAAATGTCCTCATAGAACATGAATTTATATTTGTTTCACATTTTTGGCTTCATACCAGACAATCTTTACATTTACGCGGTATATTAAATTGAGCGAACCATATCTATTTAGATTAATCATCACAATAATTATGAGAAAGAGCATATGAACTATAAAAACTGGCCTATTTCAAAACAAATAGGCTCTCTTGTCGTGTTGTCATCCGTTATTATTTTCACCGCTATGTCTTGTTTTTCATATCTAACCGCTTCCACTGTATTACATGATAAAGCGATCAAAGCTATACAATCACAAATGGACAGTAATACTCATTTACTTGAACTGGAATACGACAGTATGTTGTCTTCGGCGAAACGTAGCTCCGATATTCTTCGTACTTTATATCCAGGACAATTCTCGATAGAAAATAAATCCGTTGACGTGTTAGGCGTTAAGACTCCGGTTCTTTTACATGATAATGAACAAGTTAATAATGAAAATAATAATGTAGACCGCTTTTCGCAACTAACTGGCGGCGTAGCGACTATATTTGCTCGTGATAATGATGATTTTGTTCGAGTGTCAACATCACTGAAAAAAACGGATGGTAACCGTGCGCTAGGGACTTATCTAGGGGTTAATCACCCAGGCTATAAGCAATTAATTAGTGGTCAAAAATACGAAGGCTATGCCAAGCTTTTTGGCAAAGATTACATGACAATTTATAGCCCAGTAAAAGACAGCAGCGGCAAAGTTAATGCTATCCTGTTTATCGGTTATGACATTAGCCAATCAATTCTGCAAATCCAAAATGCACTTAAAACACTCACACTCGAAGAGTCTGGATCTTATGCCATTATCCGTAATTCTGATAAACAAGTTATTTCTCATCGCGATTTGAACACTGAAGCGCCTTTTACTGAATCATTGTTTAATGGTTTATCGCTTGAACAGGCACTCACAGATAAAGGCAGCTGGGTTTACACTTCATTATCGGATGAAGAGATGTATGCTTATTCAATAAAAATTGCCGGTTGGAATTGGACCATGGTTGGCTATGTGCCAACCAAAGAATTAAATAATGAAAGTTTAGCTATGCTAAAAATTAACGTGGTTTTAGCACTGATAGGCATAGTTCTGATTGCTGTTTTACTGTTTATGGTGATCAATCGTGCGATGAAGCCATTAAAGAATCTACAGCAACAAATCGCTAAATTAGGTCAAGGCGATCTTTCACAAACATTCATACAGTGCTCTGAAAGCAGTGGTAATGAAGTTGATCACATCACTATCAGTGTGACCCAAATGGCTGCGAGTTTGGCGAGTTTAATTGAATCATTAAAACAGTCGGTTATTAGCTTAGAAAACCAAGCAAATCAAAGCCAACAAACATCAAAGTTAAATGGTCATGAAGCAAAAGCACTGTTAAACCAAACAGAGCAAATTGCGACGGCTATCGAAGAGATGTCTTCCTCGATTAAAGACGTCGCCCAAAATGCTAGTCAAGGAGCACAGCAAGCGCAGGAAATTGATAGTGCATCAGCTCAAGGGCATGCTCAGTTAAGCCAAGAGGTCACCACGCTGCAATCTTTAAGTGAGCAACTCATCCAAAGTCAAAAAAATATTGAAAGTGTCAGCAGTGAGAGCCAAGCTATTAGTAAAGTAACTGAAGTGATTAATGGCATTGCAGAACAAACTAACTTGCTAGCATTAAACGCTGCTATTGAAGCTGCTAGAGCAGGAGAACAAGGTCGTGGTTTTGCCGTTGTGGCTGATGAGGTGCGCTCTCTTGCGCAAAGAACGCAGCGTTCTATTAGTGAGATTAGCTCGACGATAGCTAAATTACAGCATCAAGTAAAATTTACCGCGACACAAATGGTCGAGTGCCAGCAGTTAGGAGCATCTTCAGCTGAACAAGCTAATATCGTCAATCTCCAACTCAGTCAGATTAATCAGAGTATCGGTGAAATGGCAATATTCTCATCCAGTATAGCCAGTGCAACTAATCAACAAAGCACAGTGGCAGATGAGGTGTCTCATAGCTTGCATACTATAGCGACGTTGGCACAAAATAGTGATGAACGGGCAACAAAAGCGGTCAGTGATGCAGAACAATTAACCTCACTTGCAGTCAGCATCAAGCAACAAATTGGAGTATTTAAAGTCGTGTAGTTGACTGGAATTGATAACAGGGATCAGAGCTCAGCTATTGGGTTCTGATCCAATAAAATGCTCTTCAGGCCCATGATACCCGATTACCACGCGACTCAAATATCACTAATATTCAAGTAAAGCACAGCGCGATTTATCTCTTTTGCAAGTCTCAATTATCACTATATTGAAAGCATTATTACTGTGGTGCCATCCCACTGTTATGATTGTTTTCAGTTATCGTTTTCAGTTATCTTTCTCAGCCTTCTGCATCAATCCCCTTCATCGGCGTCCTACATCGATTGGGCTCTATCTTTATAGACATCAACATAACGTAAAGTGACTTTATACTTGCTCGCTCAGGTTGGCTATAGGCTGAATGAATAACAAAGATAAGTTGGTAACTGGCTTGATTATTCGACTACTATCAAGCCTGTTTAGCAGTGTGCTTTATTACCTACCAAACAAAAGCCAATAAAAAACCGCCTTGTTACCAAGACGGTTTTCAATTACAGATGTCGCGATTAGTTGTCGCTGTTACGATCCATATTTTCAGTATTCTCAAGCCATAACGCGTTGATAATACCGAATGAACACGCTAACAATACACCAAGAATCCAAGCAAAATACCACATAAATGTTGCTCCTTAATTTAATAAAGTGAGTTTTTATTGTTTTCAATAAACTCACGATTTAAGCGGCCAAACATCTTGTAATAAGTCCAAATGGTATAACTTAGGACAGTCGGTACGAAGATGATAGCGGCAACGGTCATTACTTTAAGTGACATTTGGCTAGCAGTAGCATCCCACATAGTTAAGCTCACATTAGGCTCTAATGATGAAGGCATAACAAATGGGAACATAGCAGCACCACACGTTAAAATCACCCCCGCAACAGCAAGCGAGCTGAAAAAGAATGCAAAACCACTACGATTCAAACGACTGGCTAATACCACTAGTACTGGCATTAACAAACCTAATACAGGAAATAGCATAGTCAAAGGATATTTATCGTAGTTTATCAACCAACCACCGGCTTCAACCGCTACCGTTTTAGTGGTTGGATTTGATACTCCAGCGACGTCAAGAGCTGAAGTGATCACATAACCATCAATACCATTGACCAACCAAAAGCCTGCTGCACCAAACAGAACCACTAATAGACTGCCACAAATTTGTGACGTCTTAGCACTGCGCACACGAAGCTCGCCGTCCGTCTTCATTTGTAACCATGTAGACCCTTGCATTATCACCATAGTGACACTCACAAGACCGGCTAATAACCCAAACGGATTTAATAAACCGAATAGACCGCCATGGTAGGTAGCACGTAAATATTCATCAAAGTTAAACGGCACACCTTGGAGTAAGTTACCAAATGCAACACCAATGATTAATGGTGGTACGAAACAGCCGACAAATAATGCCTTGTCCCATGTTTTGCGCCATTTTGGATCTTCAATTTTAGAGCGGTAATCAAAGCCAACAGGACGCAAAAAGAGTGCGAACAACACCAGCATCATTGCCACATAAAAACCAGAAAACGCCACTGCGTAAACCATAGGCCAAGCTGCAAATAATGCACCACCAGCAGTGATTAACCAAACTTGGTTACCATCCCAGTGCGGAGCAATTGTGTTGATCATGATACGGCGATCGGTATCGTCTTTACCTATAATAGGTAACAATATCCCCACGCCCAGATCAAAGCCATCTGTCACGGTGAAACCAATCAATAATACACCGATTAACGCCCACCAAATAAATCTTAATACTTCGTAATCAAACATAATCAGGTCCTCAGATTAAGCATCTTGGGTTTCGAAATGGTAACGGCCAGTCTTTAAGCTACTAGGGCCAAGACGAGCAAACTTGAACATTAAGAAAGCCTCTATCACCAGTAAAATGGTATAGAACACCGTAATCGAAATAATACTAAACCAAAGATCCGCCGTGGTTAAACTAGACGCCGACATAAAGGTCGGAAGCACTTCAGAAATAGTCCAAGGTTGGCGACCAAACTCTGACACGAACCAACCGGCTTCAATGGCAATCCAAGGAAGTGGCAAGCTATAAAGTGCTGCACGCAGTACCCATTTCTTCTCAGCGATTTGATGACGAGTGCTTTGCCAGAAAGCGGCTGCAAACACGAACAACATAATCACCCCTGCTGCCACCATAATCCGGAAACTCCAGAACATAGGTGCGACAGTTGGAATAGAATCATAAGAGGCCGCTTTAATTTGCTCTTCGGTAGCATCAACCACTTTGTCGGTATAACGCTTAAGCAAGAAACCATAACCTAAATCGATTTTAGTCGCTTCAAATTGCTCTCTAACCTCTGCTGATTTATCACCAGCACGTAGTTTTTCAAGCAATCCGTAGGCAACCATACCGTTACGAATTCGTACTTCGTGATCTTTAATAAGATCCTTAATACCCGTCACTTCTTCGTCTAATGTTCGCGTTGCAATAATACCCATGGCATAAGGGATTTTAATCGCATAGTCGGTTTCCATGGTTTCTTGATTAGGAAAACCAACGACAGTAAAGGCTGCTGGAGCAGGCTCAGTGTGCCACTCAGCTTCAATAGCTGCTAACTTAACACGTTGAACTTCGCCGACTTTATAACCCGACTCATCGCCTAATACGATAACCGATAAAATCGCTGCCATACCAAAGCTTGCTGCAACAGCAAATGAGCGCCGAGCAAACGGTAAGTCACGCCCTTTTAATATGTAGTATGAGCTAATAGCTAACACAAACATCGAACCAGCAACATAACCAGAGGCTACAGTATGAACAAACTTAACTTGCGCGACAGGGTTAAACACTACGGCGCCAAAATCAACCATCTCCATGCGCATGGTTTCATAGTTAAATACTGAACCTACTGGATTTTGCATCCAACCATTGGCAATCAAAATCCATAAGGCTGACATATTAGAGCCGATGGCAACAAGCCATGTGACCACTAAATGCTGACGTTTACTAAAACGATCCCAACCGAAAAAGAACATCCCGACTAACGTTGACTCGAGGAAGAAAGCCATTAAGCCTTCAATGGCCAGAGGCGCACCAAAAATGTCACCTACATAGTGAGAATAGTAGGACCAGTTAGTACCAAACTGGAATTCCATTGCTAAGCCCGTAGAAACACCTAGAGCAAAGTTAATCCCAAACAACTTACCCCAAAATTTTGTCATGTCTTTATAGATTTGCTTATTCGTCATCACATACAGTGATTCCATAATCGCAAGGATGAAAGCTAAACCTAGGGTGAGTGGAACAAATAGAAAATGATACATGGCTGTCAACGCAAATTGAAAACGCGATAGCTCAACGACCTCTTCGATAATCATTGGCGGCTCCTTACTTCAGTACAACCAAATACTACACAGTAACACGGGGTTACTATAATGATGATGTTATACCTGAAAACGGTCATATTGAAGCAGTGGATAACTCACCAATGAGTAAAAATGATAAATTAATCTGTTTGCCTGTGTTTTCAAGTGCAATCTTAAACGCCTTGTATCTTACGGTATAAATACCTAGGAGATCATATTTTTTAGTCAAAAATGTGATAAACATTAGATTTTTCGAATGGATAATATTTTGATATAAAAAATCAGGCCTTTACAGTGAAAATCACTCTTAAATGATCTCCAGTTGTTGTCAGATGGATCACAATTTATCAAAAAAATGGTCATATTTTCTGTAAAACTTTTTGAACATCTCTCGCATCCCCCTCTTGAGGTATTGACAAAAACAAGCCAATTGCTAGGAAGATAAATCGATTAAATATAGGTCGCCATAAAAAAACCAACTCATCGCTATTGTTAAAAGAAAGTATAAAAACCAACAACTCAATAATAATTAATAAATTATTTAAATAATGTTAATTTTAAATGAATTAAATTAAATAATCATAATCAATAACTTATAATTTAAATATAATAAATATAAAAAAACCACGCCAACAAACCATTAGATTAACTAATGACAAGAATCATTTTTTCTCGTTTGAGCCAGCAATAAGGTAACTGTATAATTTCCACACAGTTAAGAAAACGAACAGTGGTTGCACGATGAGTCGTCGTCTTAATTCCAGTGACCTAACCTAAAGAGAAGTGCTATGACTCAATTATTCGAAAATATTGCCAACTTGTACAAACGCGTTTTTACTGAAATGTTTACTGCTAAAGAAGTGAAGTAAGATCGCTCACTTTTTTATCTATACCCTGTTTAGTAGATGTTTTTGTTAGCGCAGAAATCATATTAAGCGACAATCGTTATTATCTATCTATAACGAAACTAAACCCCCATAGAGCTACTCTATGGGGGTTTAGTTATTCAACGACATCAAAGCCATTAGTTGATAAAACGAATTAACCAATAAAAAAGGCGACTCAAATGAGTCGCCTTTTTACTTTATCTAAACTAGATAGTTAATTTGAAATTAACCGATCTTGACTCGAGCATTACGGAACATGCGCATCCAAGGGCTATCTTCACCCCAGTTATCTGGATGCCATGAATTGGCAACGGTTCTGAATACACGCTCAGGATGCGGCATCATAATTGTCACTCGGCCATCCGTGGTACAAATACCGGTTAGACCATTCGCTGAACCATTAGGGTTTTCAGGGTACTGAGTCGCAATTTGACCATGGCCATCAACATAACGCAGTGCAATAGTGCCCGATGCTTCGGCATTAGCTAACGCTTGAGCATTAGCAAACTCAACTAAGCCTTCACCATGTGATACTGCGATAGGCATACGAGAGCCGACCATGCCGTCAAAAAATACCGATGGGTTTTGTTGCACTTCAACCAAACTGAATCGAGCTTCAAAACGCTCAGAGCGGTTACGCACAAAGCGCGGCCAATGCTCACTTCCTGGGATAATTTCTTTCAGGTTAGATAACATCTGACAACCATTACACACACCAAGGGCGATGCTTGAATCACGTTCGAAGAAACGACTAAACTCATCGCGAGCACGATCATTAAATAGAATCGACTTAGCCCAACCTTCACCAGCACCTAATACGTCACCATAAGAGAATCCGCCACAAGCCACTAGGCCTTGGAACTCTTCAAGGCTAATACGCCCAGATAAAATGTCCGACATGTGCACGTCGCGGCTTTCAAAACCGGCACGGTCAAAAGCGGCTGCCATCTCGACATGAGAGTTAACGCCCTGCTCACGTAAAATAGCCATTTTAGGTGCGACACCTTTAAGAATATAAGGTGCGGCTACATCTTCACTTGGATTAAAGCCTAATTTAACCGTTAAACCAGGTGCATCAGCTTGTTGTTTAAGCTCATACTCTTCACGTGCACATTCTGGATTATCACGAAGTGCTTGCATGCGATAGGTGGTTTCTGACCACATAGTGCGCAGTGCAGTACGGCTATCAGCAAATATCACTCGCTGGCCATCGTTAATGCTAATCTTGTCAGCGGCTTGTAAACCACCAATGTGATGACAAGCTACGCCTTTAGCTTCAAATTGCGCGGCAATGGCTTTAGCATCAGCAACACCAACTTGAATGACAGCACCCAGTTCTTCATTAAATAAACGTTCTAAATCAGTACCATTCAAGCTGGCTAAATCAATAGTTAACCCAGTATTACCGGCAAAGGCCATTTCCACTAAGGTGGTAAATAAACCACCGTCGCTGCGGTCGTGATATGCCATAACCGCTTGCTCAGCGACTAATTGCTGCATGACTTCAAAGAAGCCCGCTAAGTTAGCGGTAACATCTAATGTCGGTGCAATATCACCTAGCTCACTGTAAACCTGCGCTAAACAAGAGCCCCCTAAACGATTTTGGCCATTGCTTAAGTCCAGCATTAATAATGTAGTGTCACCTTTATCACTGCGAAGTTGTGGCGTCACGGTTTTACGTATGTCTTGTACCACGCCAAAAGCGGTGATAACCAATGACATAGGCGATGTTACCGTTTTCTGTACACCACTATCTTCCCATGCGGTTTTCATCGACATAGAGTCTTTACCGACAGGGATAGTGATACCAAGTTCTGGACAAAGGTCTTCGCCAATGGCTTTAACAGCTTGGTATAAACCGGCATCTTCACCAGGGTGACCCGCCGGTGACATCCAGTTAGCCGAAAGCTTAATGCGCTTAAACGAGCCAATATCAGTACCAGCAATGTTCATGATCGATTCAGCAACCGCCATACGCGCAGAAGCATCAAAGTCGAGTAAAGCCAATGGCGTTCGTTCACCCATCGACATCGCTTCACCGCTGTAGCTATCATAACTTGATGCGGTTACCGCACAATCAGCAACCGGAACCTGCCATGGACCGACCATTTGGTCGCGGTTAACTAATCCCGTCACTGAACGGTCACCGATGGTGATTAGGAAAGTTTTATCGGCTACGGTTGGCAAAGTTAAAACGCGCTTAACCGCATCTTTTAATTCAATCTTAGATTGATCTAATGCCGGTGATACCGCTTTTATCGACACCACATCACGACTCATTTTAGGCGCTTTACCTAATAAGACTTCGAGCGGTAAATCAATCGGTTTGTTATTAAAGTGACTGTCGGCAAGCGTTAAATGCATCTCTGCAGTCGCTTCACCAACCACTGCAAATGGAGCGCGTTCACGGGCACAAATATCAGCAAACTGCTGTAAATTCTCTGGCGCAACCGATAGCACATAACGTTCTTGAGATTCATTACACCAAATTTCGAGCGGGCTCATGCCTGGCTCGTCAGAGGGAACGTTGCGTAAATTGAACACACCACCGCGATCAGCGTCATTCACTAACTCAGGGAATGCGTTCGATAATCCGCCGGCACCCACATCGTGAATAAATTGAATAGGATTGGTGTCACCTAGCTGCCAGCAACGGTCAATCACTTCCTGACAGCGACGTTCCATTTCTGGGTTTTCACGCTGTACAGAAGCAAAATCTAAATCTTCGCTAGACTGACCTGATGCCATAGAAGATGCAGCACCGCCACCCAAACCTATGTTCATTGCAGGTCCACCAAGCACAATGAGTTTAGCGCCAACCGTGATTTCACCTTTTTGCACATGTTCTTCGCGAATATTGCCTAAACCACCGGCAATCATAATCGGCTTGTGGTAACCACGGACTTCAACACCGTTATGACTAGACACTAATTGTTCATAAGTGCGGAAATATCCCGTAATCGCAGGACGACCAAATTCATTATTAAATGCAGCGCCACCAAGTGGGCCTTCAAGCATGATCTCAAGTGGAGTCACAATACGATCGGGTTTACCGTAATTCCCTTCCCATGGTTGCACAAATCCAGGAATTTTTAAGTTAGAAACCGTAAAACCAGATAAACCCGCTTTAGGCTTAGAACCTCGACCAGTAGCGCCTTCATCACGAATCTCACCACCAGAACCAGTAGCAGCACCAGGATAAGGACTGATTGCAGTAGGATGATTATGAGTTTCGACTTTCATTAAGATGTGCATTGGTTCTGTGTGATAATTATAAATACCATCAGGGTCTGGGAAAAAACGTCCCGCAACCGAACCTGTCATCACAGCGGCATTATCTTTATAAGCTGACAACACGTAATCAGGAGTGACTTCAAAAGTATTCTTAATCATTTTAAACAATGATTTTGGCTGCACTTCGCCATCGATTGTCCAATCTGCATTAAAAATTTTGTGACGACAATGCTCTGAGTTTGCTTGAGCAAACATCATTAATTCGATGTCGTTAGGATTACGCTTTAAACGAACAAAGTTTTCAATTAAATAGTCAATTTCATCATCAGCAAGAGCCAAACCTAACTTAACGTTAGCGACTTCTAAGGCACGACGACCTTCAGCAAGAATATTAACACTGCTAAATTTTGCCGGTTCTGTGCGGGCAAATAATACCTCAGCCGCTTCAAACTCAGGCAATATGATTTCGACCATACGGTCATGTAATAAACCTTGCAGTTGTTTTTGTTGTTCTGCGGTTAATTCTGAAGCTTCAACATAATAAGCCATACCACGCTCAAGGCGTTTTACTTTGCCCAAACCACAGTTGTGTGCGATGTCGGTTGCTTTAGAAGACCAAGGAGAAATGGTGCCAGGACGTGGAGTAACAAATAATAGAGTACCTTGTGGAGCATGCGACTCAATAGCGGGTCCATAGGTAAGAATAGTTTCTAACTGTAGACGCTCATTATCATCTAGTGGCTCACTCAAATTAGCTAAATGAACATATTCAGCATAAATTTGAGATACTGGAAGTGCTGCATTTTCGCAAGCCTCCATGAGTTTTTGAACTCTAAATGCAGATAGTGCTGGGGCTCCGCGAATGATCTCAATCACGTCTATTCACCTTATAAATTATATTGGGTCAGAATTGGCGCTATTATAAGGAATTGCACAGTACAAATCACCTTTAAGCACCCGTGAAAACAGTGTTTCCTGATAGGGAAAATATCCACAATTGTGGTTATGCATATTTATGACACAGCGACTTTACTGTCGTTCAATAAACCGACGTTAAAAGCGGGTTATTTGTCCAACTATAGGCGTTTAGGAAAACTCCTGATAAAGTAACCAAAAACACCTAAACTCCCCTACATATTTAAAGGCTATTCAACCGGAATTATATTCGTTTCTCATGCATTACTCTGGTGACATTAACGAAACAACTTAAGATAACCAATTAATAAATATGATCAAAACCTTATTCATCATCTTACTTTGCGGGATGCTATCCGCCTGTCAACCTGTTGATATTCATGAGGTTGACATTGCTGCGCCTGCCCCAAAACGTACTGTACTCAAGGTTGGGACATTATATGGTCCACAGATTTATTTAAATTCAGATCAGGGTGAAAGCGGATTCGACTTTGAAATGGCCCAGCGCTTTGCCGATTATTTAGCCGTGCCGCTAGAGATGATCCCATACACGAATCGCAAACAATTATTTGCTGCATTAAAAGAAAACAAGATTGATATTATTGCTGCTGGCATCGCAAAAACCCCCAACCGCAGTCAACAATTTAAACTTGGACCGACCTTATATAAAGTTAATCAAGTATTGGTGTATCGAGAAGGTACTCCAGAACCCAAAGATATTGGCACTCTGTCGGGTGAAATTACCGTGATGGCGAACTCCTCTTCGGTCAATACCTTAACTAAGCTGCAAAAAGACTATCCTGAATTGATGTGGAACCAAGTTAATGACAAAGACAATGAAGAACTGTTTGCATTAATCGCCAACGGAGAATTGAACTACACCATTTCAGATTCAAATAGTTTATTGATCAACCAGCGTTTTTTGAGTTACGCGCAGGAATGATTTTAGAAGAAAAAGTTGAAGTAGTGTGGCTGTTACCACCGAGAAATAGTGACCGCTTAATGAGCCAACTCCTGGCCTTTTGGCATCAAGAAAGACGTGCCGGCACCCTTGAACATTTAAACGAAAAATATTTTGGTCATGTGAAACGTTTTGACTATGTCGACACACGAGCCTTTATTCGTGCCATTGACAATATCCTCCCTGAATACCGTAGTTTTTTTGAGCAGTATTCAGGTGAGTTAGACTGGCGTAAATTAGCCGCTGCCAGTTATCAAGAGTCACATTGGAACCCAAGCGCACGCTCACCAACTGGTGTCCGAGGTATGATGATGCTGACCCAACCGACTGCGGCTTATGTTGGTGTAGATGATCGCTTAGATGCAGAGCAGAGTATTCGCGGTGGTGCATTTTATTTAAAAGATATGATGGACAGATTGCCAGACAGAATTCCTGAAGCTCAACGGATTTGGTTCGCTCTGGCATCTTATAATATTGGTTTAGGTCATGTTGAAGATGCGCGACGGTTAACAGAGTCAATGGGAATGGATCCCAGTGCATGGCGTGACGTCAAAAAAGTATTACCTTTGCTGCAGCAAGCTAAATATTACAAGCAAACTCGCTATGGCTACGCTCGCGGAAGTGAAGCGGTGCATTATGTCGATAGTATTCGCCGTTACTACGACACCTTAGTTTGGATTGATAATCAAACCAAGAAAATTGATGTTATCCAAGATCAAGTTGAAGTGATTGCAGAAGAGGCGGCAGATAAAACCAAGGTATCAGCACAATAATTGTGCTATCGATGGGGTTATCGTCATCAAGCTGACCGACAATCGTCATCAATATAAGGTAGTATGGAACCGAATCTGTCGTTAGAAAGCCTACTGTAAAGTATACTGTTTATCAGTAACCTCAATGAGGTTACCCAATATGAAAGGATCACGATATGAGAAGAAGAGCGATAAGCAATACCATGTCACGACGTCGTGTCATGCTTAAAGTACACAAAACCCGTATTCAAAATCGTCAACGTGCACATTTTTTGTTGGTACAAACCGAATCATAATCTCACGTTAACCACAGAAAAATATGCCACTCAATCAGTTGAGTTTTTCTCTAACTTTTTGAGTGCTTTTTTTTTCTGCCCTCCGCCGCTTAAAAAAAGCGCTTAATTGTGAGGCGCACTCTTCTGCTAACACACCTGATGTCACGTCAAGCTGATGATTAAAAACAGGGTGTTGCAGCAAATTGATCACACTACCCGCCGCGCCGGTTTTTAAATCATCGGCACCGTACACCACTCTAGCAATACGACTGTGGATCATGGCACCTGCACACATAGTGCAAGGCTCTAAAGTGACATACAAAGTTGTGTCGAGCATACGATAATTTTCTAATACCTTACCAGCTTGGCGAATACACTCCATTTCAGCATGAGCTGTGGGATCATGATTTAAAATACTTAAATTACAGCCACTGGCAATTAACACATCATCTTTTACCAATACGGCACCGACAGGCACCTCACCTTTTAATTCTGCTTGTTCAGCTAGTTGCATGGCTAACCGCATCCACTTTTCATCAATGGCTTGCTGAGTGTCATGCTCAATATCAGTGATGGAGTTCGTGTTGGCAGCAAGGTCTGCCTTTAAAATATTTGTCACTCTACTGCCCTAGGTCATTGTCATACAGGGTTATTATAACCTGAATTTTGCATAGCAAACGGTATCAAACATCCCTTTTTTTTACCCCGCTAGAAGGTATCTACTGCCATAAAGTGCTATCACCAAACTAGGATTAGACTGTCGTTTTGATAACGCAGGAGCTGCTATAACTCGACCCCGAAATCTTGAGTATAAAACACGGCTTAGCGTTGACTAAAGACTCGACGAGCAACTCCCCAGACGATAGCGGCAATGGTGCCAAACAAACCAAGGAACATGACCCAAGCTCCGAGACCAGCTTGTGGTGGCATCTCACCACTCATCGTTGAATTAAATGGCTCTAATACCATAGCGAGCGTGCCAACCACCACCAATACAGCGCAAGCCATAAAGTAAAAACGGCCATGATCTTTTTGTAAAGTCTTGCGGATAGCGAATGTTAAACAACTCAAATACAGTATTGCGAACAGTGCTATGTTAATTAACTCCCCTGTTGTCCATACATTAGGGTCGCTTGCTATATCAGAGGGCATTATTTATCGATTCCTGTTTGCTGTTGTGGGTGAATGATTGCATTAGCAGTATTAAACTTGCCTTCTGCCCAGCTATAAGCTGCAAAACAGGGGCTGAGTCCTTGAAGGTTGCAACTTGTGCCATGGTGCTTGAGCACTAATACTGCCGTAGCGCCGAGTGCAACAACCGCACTGTCTTGGGCAAGAAACTGGAATTGTTTATAGCTCTTGTCATCATCCGAAACAAATGCATTAATATAATGTCCGCCTGTTCCACCGTCGAACAGCGTGGCAGAACTTGAGCAACTGAACGCGCGGGTGTCGATGATAGGATCACTGATACCGTCTTGATTGAAATCTGCGTAAAATTGAATGCCGCCATCCACAACCTCGAATATGCCGTTGTCTAATGCTGCACATTCCGATTTGGCAGCCTCAAGAAAGGCATCTAGAGTAGGTTGAAACTGCTTTGGGATCTCTTGTGCTGATGCCATTGCCGGGATCAGTATGGTTAAAGACACCAAAGTCGCTATTAATTTTTGTTTTATCATTGGTTGCATAAGTCTTAATTTTCCAATTCAGGCCATTGATAGTGACGTTAATTTAGCTAAGCGGGGTGAGATAACCCATCACCTAGACTCCGTTCGCAGTGACATGATAAATCAAAGCCGTATTCATTGATTACCGCTTCAGTTTGAGGCTAAAAATAGCTCTACTCCAGTGTCAATATTCAAAATAACACCCTTTGTATAGGGGGGGTCAGCGCGGACCTGAGCAAACCTATGTTTCAAAGCATGACACGTCCCAAAGCGCTGCAAATCCTTGGCAATGTAACACGGGCTGAGTTCATGAGACAGCATTCTATACATAGATTAAAATTATATATAGTTCATGTAGATACCATTAATTAAGCCTATCGTAATAAAACTTAATTATGTGCGAAAAGCTAACCGAAAAACCATTATGTTTGGCTGGAAGTCACTGATGGATGATTAGCAAGATGTTGGATATACCACATGAGCAGTAAGACATTGAAGATACCAAGGTAACGAAAAATCATTCCCAGAGTCATATTCTATTAAAGCGGCTTGGTGCGAATAAAAATGTTCAGAAAATAAAAATAAAAAAGCCCATAAAAATATGGGCTTAAATATCACTTATTGCAAGTTAGCACTCGCTATTGTGTGAGATGACATTATTCCCACTCAATCGTTGCTGGCGGCTTACCTGATATATCGTACACCACTCGTGAAATACCATCGACTTCATTGATGATGCGGTTTGAAACGCGACCTAAGAAATCATATGGTAGATGTGCCCAATGCGCGGTCATAAAGTCGATAGTTTCTACCGCTCGTAGCGATACAACCCAATCATATTTACGGCCATCACCCATTACGCCTACCGAGCGAACTGGCAAGAATACGGTAAAGGCTTGGCTCACTTTATTATACAAATCAGCTTTGTGTAGCTCTTCAATAAAGATAGCGTCTGCACTGCGCAATAAATCACAATATTCTTTTTTCACTTCGCCAAGTACACGAACACCTAAACCTGGTCCAGGGAACGGATGACGATAAAGCATGTTGTAAGGTAGGCCTAATTCCAAACCAATCTTACGCACTTCATCTTTAAATAACTCACGCAGTGGCTCAACTAAACCCATCTTCATATCGGCAGGTAGCCCGCCAACATTGTGGTGCGACTTAATCACATGAGCTTTACCGGTTGCACTGCCCGCTGATTCAATCACATCAGGATAAATAGTGCCTTGAGCTAGCCATTTAGCATTCGCGCATTTCTTTGATTCTTCATCAAAAATCTCAACAAACACCCGACCAATAATTTTACGCTTAGCTTCAGGTTCTGCTTCGCCAGCCATGGCATCTAAGAAACGGTTTTCAGCATCAACGTGAATAATATTGAGTCCGAAATGATCGCCAAACATTTCTAACACTTGGTCCGCTTCGTTTAAACGCAATAAGCCGTTATCAACAAACACACACGTTAGCTTGTCACCAATCGCGCGGTGAAGCAGCATCGCCACCACTGATGAGTCAACACCACCTGATAAACCAAGAATAACTTCATCGTCACCGATTTGCTTTTTAAGGCGCTCAATCGCATCTTCAATAATTGATGATGGTTTCCAATTGGCTTTACAGGCACAAATTTCCAACGCGAAATGCTCTAGCATGCGCTGACCTTGACGAGTATGAGTCACTTCAGGGTGGAACTGAACACCGTAAAAACCTTTCTCTTCATTTGCCATCGCGGCAAACGGACACGTAGCTGTTTTAGCAACGGTCACAAAACCTTCAGGAATAGCGGAGACTTTATCACCATGGCTCATCCACACATCAAGCAGTGGTTTGCCTTCAGCACTGACAGCATCTTCAATACTTTTGAATAAGGCTGACGTGGTTTGCAATTCAATTTGAGCATAGCCAAATTCGCCTTCACCCACGCCTTTAATGACTTTACCACCAAGTTGTTCAGACATGGTTTGCATGCCATAACAAATACCTAATACAGGTACTCCAGCAGTAAAGACATATTCTGGAGCTCGAGGAGAATTGTCTTCTGTAACACTTTCTGGGCCGCCGGCTAAAATAATACCATTTGGGGCAAACTCACGAATTTGCGCTTCGCTCACATCCCAGGCCCATAACTCACAATACACACCAATTTCACGGATACGACGCGCAATAAGCTGAGTGTACTGAGAACCAAAATCGAGGATTAGAATCTTATGATCGTGAATATTACTCATGGGTAACCTTTACATATTGATTAAGTGTAATACCCCGTATCACATCGATACGGGCAAATTAACGCTAATAACAGAAGGACGACAAATGTCGTCCTCACAGTAATTATGAACCAGAACGGTAGTTTGGTGCTTCTTTGGTAATGGTCACGTCATGAACATGAGACTCACCCATACCTGCTGAAGTCACTTTTACAAACTGTGCTTTTTCATTTAAATCTTTAATGGTGGCACAACCGGTTAAGCCCCATGCATGAACGTAGGCCGCCCATGTGTTGATGAATAATTTCTTTCAACTTACCTTTGTAAGGCACACGACCTTCAATACCTTCAGGGACTAACTTGTCGGCAGCATTGTCGCTTTGGAAGTAACGATCAGATGAACCTTGAGTTTGGCCCATTGCGCCAAGTGAACCCATGCCACGGTATGATTTATATGCACGACCTTGATAAAGTTCGGTTTCACCTGGAGCCTCATCAGTACCAGCGAACATAGAACCGGCCATAATGCATGATGCACCCGCAGCGAGTGCTTTAGCTAAATCGCCAGAGAAACGGATACCGCCATCAGCAATCACAGGAATGCCTAACGCAAGCACAGCTTCAGCTGCATCAGAAACTGCAGTAATCTGCGGAACGCCAACACCTGTCACAATACGAGTCGTACAAATTGATCCAGGACCAATACCAACTTTAACGGCGTTAACACCAGCTTCTACTAACGCAAGTGCGCCTGAAGCGGTTGCAACGTTACCACCAACAATTTGTAAATCTGGGTATTTAGCTCGAGTATCACGAATACGCTGTAATACGCCTTCTGAATGACCATGAGATGAGTCAATCAATAATACGTCTACACCCGCTTTAACAAGGGCATCAACACGCTCTTCGTTACCAGGACCTGCACCAACCGCAGCGCCAACACGTAAACGACCTAATTCGTCTTTACATGCATTTGGCTTGCGCTCAGCTTTTTCGAAATCTTTAACAGTGATTAAGCCTTTAAGTTTGAAGTTACCGTCAACCACTAAGACTTTTTCAATACGATGAGAATGCATTAATTTTTGCACTTCATCGAGCTTGGTGCCTTCAGCCACTGTGACCAAACGATCTTTTGGGGTCATCATGTCAGCAACGGTTTTGCTCCAGTCGGTGACAAAACGTACATCACGGCCAGTAATAATACCCACCAGCTCGTGCGCATCATTAACGACGGGATAACCGGCAAAACCATTACGTTCTGTTAATAAACGTAAATCGGTTAAGGTGGTTGCTGGCGTTACAGTGACGGGGATCTTGAACAATACCGGCTTCATAACTTTTAACTCTTCGGACTTCTTCGGCTTGCTGCTCAATACTCATATTTTTATGAATAAAACCTAAACCACCTTCTTGCGCCATTGCGATAGCAAGGCGAGATTCAGTCACAGTGTCCATAGCAGCAGACACAAGTGGAATATTTAATTCGATTTTATTGGTTAAACGAGTTTTAAGAACCGCGGTATTAGGGAGTACAGTCGAGTGGGCAGGAACTAACAATACATCGTCAAAAGTTAGTGCATCTTTCAGTAAACGTAGCATGGCAACATCTCCCTAGTTGAGTAGGATTTGGGTGAAATATTGCGGCGAGATTATACCTTGCATATTGCAGTTGGTAAATGGAAAATAGATTTTTATTAACGTTAGAATGAGAATATTCATGAGTGCCACAAAAAAACAATGTTTATAGTGTTTCGCAATTAAATAGCGAAGTGCGGCATATTCTTGAAGGTCAAATAGGTAAAATTTGGCTAAATGGCGAAATATCAAACTTTTCATCGCCAAGTTCAGGGCATTGGTATCTGACTTTAAAAGACGCTCATTCACAAGTTCGCTGTGCGATGTTTAAGGGCCGTAATCAATCGGTGCGCTTTAAACCCGTCAATGGTCAACAAGTCTTAGTTAAAGGTGCCATTAGTGTCTATGAGCCTCGTGGAGACTATCAATTACTGCTGGAGTCTATGCTCCCGGCGGGTGATGGATTACTGGCGCAAGAATTTGAAGCGCTAAAGCTTAAACTGGCTGCTGAAGGTTTGTTTGCACTAGAAACCAAACGCCCTATTCCAAATAACATTCAACGTATTGGGGTTATCACCTCGGCAACAGGCGCGGCACTGCGAGATATCTTGCATGTGTTAGTACGTCGAGATCCCTCTATTGAAGTGGTTATATACCCAACTCAAGTTCAAGGTGCAACGGCCAGCCACTTAATTTGCCAAGCAATTGTCACTGCCAATCAACGCATGGAAGTTGATGTGCTGTTGCTTACCCGTGGTGGCGGATCATTGGAAGATTTATGGTGTTTTAACAGCGAACATTTAGCCCATGCTATTTATAACAGTGCCTTACCCATTATTAGTGCCGTCGGCCACGAGATTGATACCACTATTAGTGATTATGTTGCCGATGTGCGTGCACCAACCCCGTCAGCTGGTGCCGAGTTATTATCAAAAGACAAAGGTAATAAAACTGAAAAATTAGCCCTGCTGTTATCACGCTTGCAACAGGGTATGAAACATTATCAATTACAGCAGTATGGTCGATTAACTCAGTTATCTCATCAACTACAACGTCATGAGCCACAACGTAAACTGCAACAATTTGAACAGCGATTTGATGAAATGCAAATGCGCCTAGAAAATGCCTTACAGCATAAATTCAGTCGCTTAACATTGCGCCATCAGCAATTGCATAATCGCTTACAACAACGTTCACCTATTAATACCCTAACCTTAGAAAAACAGCGGCTTGGATATTTAATTGAACGTTTTAATGACGCCAGCAAAGACTGCTTTAAACAAGCTGAATTACGGCTTACACAAGCAGCACATAAACTTGATACCGTCAGCCCACTGGCAACACTGAGCCGGGGTTATTCAATCACAAGTACCAATGATCATGTCGTTGAAAATGCCAATCAGTTAAGCAATGGTGATGTGATTCATACTCGGTTAAAGCAAGGAAGTCTCACCTCAACCGTGACAGATATCTCTACCAAATAAACAACATGATCTCGATGAAAAAATGGTGCGCAAGGACATAGCGTGAAACAGATAGATTATCGGCAATACAAGGATGATGAGTTACTCGATGTTGAGCGCAACATTAATAAACAAGCTTTTCCTGAACGATATAAGCAATTATGCAACGAAATATCTCGACGTAAAAAACTTGGCTGTTTTAATCTTAAGCCTCAATTAAAAGAAAATGGGTTCGACCGAGATGACTGGCGAAGAAGTGAAATTATTTTTGAATTTTCGACGATACCAATAGTTTGGCGTATGACTTTTGTCGGAGCTTACTTGTTGGTGAATGTGGCGCTATTAGCATGGGTAATGCCTCACTATTGGGTGAGTTCATTAGATAATCTACATCGATATAACATCACAGTTGATCAAATTGAATGTCGTAGGGACGCTGTTGAAAATCAACAAACCGGTGAAATCAATGATTTCTATGACATTGTCATTTCGGCTTATCCCAATACTTTTGTTGCACCAAATTTGCACCGTTCAAAATGCAAACAAATTGCCGCGACATTAACATCGGGGATGCGGGTATCGATTTGGCAACAAGATGAATTGATTTATCAACTGCAAATGAATCAACAAATGTTGTTGTCGTATGATTATATGGCACCAAAGGTGAGAAATTTCCGCACAAGAGGCCAATTGGTATATTTTTTCATCCTATTTGGTCTAGGAATATTGTCATTCAAATCACTTTATAATGCTTTTATTCCAGGTACATTCAAGCAACAATACCGCGGATATGTTGACTGAACCCGTAGCGCATCACATATAAAAATGCCATCTTACGATGGCATTTGTTAACGCTTACTAACGGGTTTACTTACCGATTGGCGTTAATACAATTTCTACACGACGATTTTGCGAACGACCTTGCTCGGTAGAGTTGCTCGCAATTGGGCTTGACTCACCCATACCAGTAGAAGATACACGTGAACCACTGACTTTTTGGCTAGTGATATATTGTGCAACTTCACTCGCTCGTACTTGTGACAAACGTAAGTTATAAGAATCTGAACCTGAACTGTCGGTATAACCAATTACATTCAAGCGAGTGTCATCATATTCTTTGGCCACTAATACAACGCTGTTTAATACTGATTTAGCGCGTGCACTTAATACAGTTTGATCAACCGCAAAGGTCACTTCATTAGGCATGTTTAGTACAATGTTGTCACCGTTGCGAGTTACACTCACACCAGTTGATTTTAGCTGTTTACGTAATTCAGCTTCTTGCACATCCATGTAATAACCAATACCACCACCAACAGCAGCGCCAGATGCAGCACCAATTAAAGCACCTTTACCGCGATCACTTTTGCTTGATGAAAGTACACCAATAGCAGCACCAGACAGAGCGCCAATCATAGCACCATTAGTCGCTTTCGTGTTTTCTGATTCGCCGGTATAAGGATTAGGTAATTGGCAACCTGACAACAAGAGCGCCGAACCAATTAATGAACTGCATAATAATGATGTATTTAATTTTACTAACATACTCACTCCTAACGACTTATCCATCATGGATAAGTGAAACTGACACAATAAAAACTAATTAAAATCAAAAAGGTTAAGTATAACTCAGAAAAGCTTAAGGCTTTCGTTATATTTTATTAATAAAACGTCTACGCAAACCTATCACTCCGGCAAGCAACGCAATGCTTAACCAAGATAAGGTCCCGCCAGAATGTTCCGTTTCGATATAGACCTCATCAACATAAACCGCATCTCGATCACTACTTTCAAGCGGCAGAGCATACAATGCATTAGATTGATCACTACTAATCGTTGCGACAGGATCGGCATACCCCAACTCATATAAATCGATCAACACATCATAATGATCGGTTTGATAGCCATTAGCCAATGTCGTCAGCACTTCATAGTCATCATGGCTAGAGTCTGCATGTAAGGTGAATACATCGGTTGAGTAGTAATGAATCCAGGGACCACCATCTTGACTCAAATAGAGTTCTGCAAACACATCGGCCTGAATATCGCCCGCCCTGCTATTTATATCTGCATCAAAAGTCACGCTAAAGGTTTGATAAAAACCGTCGTAATCGTAATCTTCCAGTAAATATGAATTGGCACCGTAGAAGGAGAAATCGTAGTAAACCACCTGATTCTGCTGCGCTAATACTCGTTTTTGCTGGTTTTCAGCTGTGGCCGCAGATTTTTTATTTTTAGCCAGCACCTGTTCGCGAGTCATTTTTACCTTGATGTTGCCATCAAGGTTTTGCAACTTAGCTTGTTCATGTAACACCATAATCCTAGCTTGCTTATCGGCATCAGACTCTGGGGTTTTAAGGTTAATGCCCCTTGCTTGGCTGTATGCCCCTAGGCCTTGTTCAGCTATGCGCTCGGCGCCTTGTGCTACAGGCGAGCTCAACCAAAGCGCACTGGCAACACATAAGCCTAAGCCCCATTTTATTTGGGTATTCATTACCGATATCTGGGTTATGTTAGTTTTATTATGCTTCATGTTCATTCCTCGCTGTCTTGATATTGAGGCCATTAAAACCTAATGGAAATGAACATAAGCTGAACATAGGCTAATCATAACAACCAAAACAATCAGCTATTTATGCGTGGCTAGCAAGAAACTTCAAGGTGCCTGTAAATGATTCAGCTAATGTTCATCTGTCAGAACGTATACTACGATGACAAATCAGCTATTTATGCCTATGGCTATTTTATCGATTAGGTTAAGTAGATGTTTCTATATAGAAAGGGATCTTTTACACTGGCAATACTGAGGTTATTAGGGATCACAATATGCAGCGTATGCTCAACATAAATGCCATCATGTTAGGCCTAATATTAACGATACTGTCACTCACGTCGGTACCGTCTTATGCGGCATGGTATTCATCGCCCCATGCTAGCCACTCTCCCGGCCCTAATAATAATCGCCAAAACAACAATCAGAACAGTAACCTCGTCGTGGCAAGTGCTCAACATGCGGTACAAATAGCGCAAAGTCGTTATTCTGGCAAAGTGTTAAAAGTACAATCGGCTAACGTTAATGGACATACAGGGTATCGGATTAAACTACTCACCAATGATGGGGTTATTTTCTATGTATTAGTCGATGCCACCAATGGCGCAGTGACAAGGAACTAACCCATGAGATTATTATTAGTCGAAGACGATTTAGCCTTGCAACAGAACATCAAACAACACCTTATCGAGGCGCAATATACTGTTGATGTCGCCAATGATGGCGAAGAAGGCTTATTTCAAGCTCAAGAATATCAGTACGATGTCGCCATTATCGACGTCGGTTTACCAAAACTCGATGGCTTGTCATTAATCAGCCAATTACGCGAGCAAGACATTAGCTACCCGATAATCATTTTAACCGCTCGAGACAGTTGGCAAGATAAAGTAGTTGGATTAGATGCCGGTGCCGATGATTATTTAAGTAAGCCATTTCAGCTCGAAGAACTGGTTGCTCGCATTAATGCGTTAATTCGCCGTTCGGCAGGTAAAGCAAGCCCTATTATCCAAAATGGTCCCTTTAGTATCAATACTCGCAGTTTAGAAATTAAACAGGGCGAGCAAATCATTAACCTAAGTGGTTCTGAATACAAACTGTTTGAATACCTAATGTTGCATCCAGGTTCAGTGCATTCAAAAAGCCGTTTAATTGAACATATTTATGATCAAGACTTTGATTTAGACTCGAATGTGATTGAGGTTTTCATTCGCCGTTTACGTAAAAAACTCGACCCTGACAATCAGTACCAATTAATTGAAACGCTCCGCGGTCAGGGATATCGTCTGCGCCAATTAGACCCAAATGCATAATCTACTCAACTCGCTTAAAGTTCGCATTGTTGTCAGCGCCTTATTGTTAATATTGGTGTTGCTGCCGATTATTGGCATGACAGTAAACAATGCCTTTGAGACCCAGGTGAATGTCGCCGCCAAAAATCAATTAAAAGCTTATATTTACTCGGTCTTGGCCATGGCCGAAGTGGAAAATAACCAATTACAAATGCCATCACATTTACTTGAAAACCAATTTAATGTCATTGGATCAGGTCTTTATGCGTTAATCACCACCAAAGACAATCAGCTATTGTGGACCTCAAATTCATTTTTGGGCCTAAACACGCCAATTAATCTGCCTAAACCAGCAACGGGCAGAAGTACCTTCGACTCGATCATGATTAATGATAAACCTCAGTTGATATATAGCTTTAGCGTGAGTTTTGCCACCAGCGAACAGCCTTTTACCATGACGCTACACATTATAAAAAATAAACAGGAATACCTTCAACAAATCCAAAAATTCTCTAATACCTTATGGACTTGGTTACTGATCTTAACGGCCCTATTGTTGATAGTGCAATTGAGCTGGTTATTATGGACTCTAAAACCCTTGGGTAAATTTAGCCAAGAACTGAGTGCAGTAGAGCAAGGGACATCGATGCAGCTAAGCACCCACTACCCTGTTGAGCTGCAAAAAGTCGCTAAGCAATTAAACACCTTATTACAAACCGAACAAAATCAGCGTAAACGCTATCGTAATGCCCTGGCCGATTTAGCCCACAGTTTAAAAACCCCTTTGGCGGTAATGCAAACCCAAGCTAACTTAAGCGAGGCCTCGCTCGAGCAAATTAACCGCATAAATCAAATTATTGCCTATCAGCTCAGGCGCGCACAAAGTGCTGCTGGTAGCGCGTGGCATTTGGGGGTCAGTGTTGACAGTATAAGCGTGAGATTAGTTAGAACCTTAACTAAGATATACCAACAGCAACAACTCAGCATTGATTACCAAGGCGATCACAATGCACGTTTCAAAGGTGATGAAGCCGATTTAACAGAAATGCTCGGCAATGTGTTAGACAATGCCTGTAAAGCCGCAAATGCCCAAGTAAAACTAACGGTTAAGCAAGGGCCTAATAGCCTTCTTATTAGTGTGGAAGACGACGGTACAGGAGTACCTGAAGACAAGCAGCAGCAAATTTTCGAACGAGGCATACGCGCTGATACATACGATCAAGGTCATGGTATTGGCTTAGCGATTGTGCGCGACCTCGTCGATAGTTATCACGGTAAGCTTACCGTAAGCCAATCGACCTCATTGGGCGGCGCCAAATTTGAATTTGAATTTACGCATTAGTGTCTAATAATCTGATGAATAGATAACTCATTTCTAGCTAAACCTGACTATATAGTTTAACTCTCTTGGTTAGCCTTCAGCTTATGTTCATCTTCGGCTCGTTATGATTGGCTTAACAGTCATAAATGACACTGGAGATAACATGAAAAAAGCCATTCACGCACCCGCTCAGGCGCTACTTGCCTTAGCTCTGGTTTGTATGCCATTAACAAGTGTGCAAGCGGCGCAGCCAACTAATAACCTCACTTACACAGCTGCAGATGATGCGGTCAGTGATGCTGAGTTGGCACAAATGCTTGCGCCTATTGCGCTATATCCAGACAGCTTATTAACTCACATCCTCATTGCGTCAACATATCCATTAGAAATTGTTCAAGCTAAGCGTTGGTTATCAAACCAAGGCGATCGTGATACTAAGCAAATCATGATAGAGGTCGAGTCACAAGACTGGGATCCAAGCGTCAAAGCCCTAGTGGCATTTCCCAATGTACTGCAACGCTTAAATGATGACTTAGCCTGGACACAAAGCGTAGGAGATGCCTTTTTACAAGACGAAGGCCGCATGCTAGATACCATTCAGTCACTGAGACAACAAGCCGATAAGGCCAATAACTTAGCCGACCTAGAGCAAGTCAAAGTGTCGCGGGTTGAGCGTCGGATCATTATTGAGTCGGTTCGCCCTGAAATTGTCTATGTACCTTATTACGACAGTCGCATTGTTTATGGTGACTGGCGCTGGAACCGTTACCCGCCAGTTTACTGGAGTGCACCAGCTTATGTGCACTACCGCCCTAACCACAGCGCTATTTACTGGGACACCGGCGTACACATCAGTTTTAACTTCTTTTTTTAGTGGTTTTCATTGGCATGACCGCCGCGTTATAGCCGTACCTGTACATCAAAACTACCGTTACTACACACCACGGAAAATAAGTTACAGCCATGGTGCACAACATTGGCAACATAAGCCTAAACATCGCAAAGGTGTGGCATACCATAGCCAAGTGATCAGCAAACGTTATAATGGCCATTATGAAAAACGTAACCAGCAAGTAAGTTATTCACGCGAACCTAAGCGCCAGCTAGCCAATGAGCCACGCCATTACTCAACCAAGGTGAACGATGATCAACATAATCAAGTCAATTACGCTAAGCAGGACAAGCATAGTGACAAATCAGCGCTTAAAAGTGTCAATCGCAATGATGCTGTTGAACACAGAAGTACCCAACTAAAGCGCGAATTAAGTCAGCAGCGTCAACCAGTTGCACAGGTAAAATCGTTTGATCGTAAAGGCGAACCAATGAAGTCAAGCTACAGTCGTCAGCGCGATGTGGCCCAAACAGGGCCTAAATATGAGGCAAAACCGTTAGCAAATATGACAAGCAAACCGCGCACTCAAGAATTACAACAAGCTCAGCGTAATACTCGAGTTGAAAAAGTGCGTGAGCCGCAGGTTAACACTATGCGCAATCAACAACAGCAAGTGAAACAAATACGCACAAATGAACCAAAGAGACAGCAAGTGCGCGATACATCCCGCTCCACATCTCAGCAAGTTACACGATCGGTTAATCAGCAACGTGATAATTCATCACATCGCACAAGCCAATCAAGGGATATAAAGCCATCAAGAGAAAGAGAGTAAGCACTTAATCGATTGCGAAAAAAACAACATGAGCAAAGTGTGTTTGCCATGTTGTTTTTTTAAACTAACGTCATCAAAATTAACGATATTGAACTAAACTCGTGGCAATACGATACACACATCAAGCCCATGAGGATCGACCTGATTAAAGATCAACTCCCCATGATGTAAGCTGATAATGTGCTGGCAAATAGACAAACCTAAACCCGCTCCTTGAGAAGCATTTTCATCAACACGATAAAATCGATTTTTGGCTAAGGCTATCTCCTTAGCAGACATCCCACGACCTTGATCAAGCACACAAATCATTGTGTACTCATCATCCTGAGAAGCCTTAATGGTAATTAATGATTCCGCAGGACTGTATTTGCAGGCATTTTCAATAATATTTTTCAGGACTAACTCAAGGTAAAACGCATCGGCGTTAATGGTCATGTCCGCAGGAATATCAATATGCCATTCATAATCAGCAATCACGTGTAATAACTGATTTATCACGTTATCAATGATGTCTTGTAGCTTACAATCTGTTTGATTTAACGCTTCAATCGCATCAACTCGCGACAACAGTAACAACTGCTCTACCATATGATTAATACGGTTTACGCCCTCACCTATGGCTTCTATATAGGCCAAGGTCGCAAGTTGAACATCAGGGGCTTGGCTGGACAATACATCACTTAAGCCGTCGCTATGTAACTTAATAATCGCTAACGGTGTTTTCAGCTCGTGTGCAGCGTCTGCGCTAAAACGACGCTCACGGATCATCGTCTCGCTAATACGCTGCAAATAACTGTTAAGTGCTTTTTGTGTCGACGCTAACTCTGTTGGTAACGTGAAATTGATTGGGGTTAGGTCTTGGGCAGGACGATTGTCTAAATGACGTTCTAATAATTTTACCGGTTTAAATAGGTAGTAAGTTAACGCTAACATAAAAAACATCATGATCGGCGTAATGATCAATGGCGAGCGCCAAGTATTGCTGATGATTAATGATACTAACTCTTGTCTGACATCATCACGCTGTGCGGTAACAATCCATACCTGCTGCGGCAATGAAAAAAAACTGTATACGTGCCATAAATCATTACCGATACGACGAGTATCATAACCTTGAGTAAAGTTAGTTAATAGTTGATCGCCAGAACTGTCAGAGTAAGCCAGTAACTGCCCGGTGCTAGACAGTAATTGAAATGACAACTTATGCTCATAAGATAAGGTAATAGGGTTAGCTTGTTCGGCAAATGTGTCGACTTTCGAATCATCAACATGGAACAGGATAGGCTTGAGAACAAGCTGAGCCAATTGCGCTTGCGTTAGATGATCAACATAAAACTTTTCTAGCATTTTCGAAGTTTGGATCATCTGTGCATCAAATAACTCTTCAACTTCATGCGTCGCATCACGGGTGCTCAAGATGCTCGAAAACGTCACGGTGAGGACAATCCCCACCAGCATGAGCAAACTTAATAATAATCGTAATGAAAACATAATGTCCTATGGTATTGAATAGCATCATAGCGCAATTTAGGTGTTACGCTGTTTACTGATGACTTGTCACGAAAAAGATTATACCGTTTCCGTTAAAATGTAGCCTATACCACGTACAGTTTTGATTAATTCGGTGGCAGTTTTTTTGCGTAGGTGATGAATATGCACCTCGATCGAATTACTGCCGACTTCATCCCAACCATAAGTTAATTGTTCAAGTTGATTACGGGTTAATACCCGTCCAGCAGATTGAGCAAACTCGAGCAATAATTGATACTCGCGCCGAGAGAGTGACACTAACACGCCGCGAAAATGTACTTCACAGCGGGCAAAATCAATATTAAGCGCGCCATAACTAAATTGATTATTGTCTAGACCATGCTGGCGTCGAATAATAGCGCGTAATCTTGCAATAAGCTCTCTGACATCAAAAGGTTTACTTAAATAATCGTCTGCGCCAATATCTAAACACATCAAACGTGTATCAAAATCAGTGTTCGCGGTGAGTACAATAATCGGTAACGAGATACCGTTACGACGCCACAGTTTTAGTAAGTCAGCGCCATTGCCATCAGGCAAACCCAAATCGAGAATAATCGCGCTAAAATCTTCATTATTCAGGGCTACCTCCGCCTGCTTATAGGACGGCAGATGATCAACCTGGATACCTTCTTTGGCCAAACTCAGCATCACGCCTTGGGCGAGTAGTTTATTGTCTTCAACCAGTAACACGCGCATGATGACTTATCCCCTAAATACCTTAAAATCGACACCTTGCTGCTGTAAAAACGCTTCAGCATCTGGCCCTTTTAACATCGACATCGTGGCTAACATTCCCGCCATAACACAATTTGGCGCGAGTACAGTAACCGATAATGGCGCCTGTTCTATCGGATAACCATTTTGAGGATTAATAATATGCCCATAACGCTTACCGTTCACTTCTATATAACGTCGAGTATTGCCGCTGGTCGCGAGAGCACCCTGACGGATAGTTAATAGTGCTGCAGCGTTATCAAGCTTCTGCGGGTTTTCAATCCCCACCTGCCAGCCATCCGCTTTGGAGACAGGACAAGCAATATCACCACCAAAATTAACTAATACCGAGGTATCAGGCCAACGTTGAGCCAATATATTTGCGGTGCGATCAACGGCATATTCTTTACCGATACCGCCAAAATCGACACTCATGCCAGCCGGCATATGAACACTAGTGTTAGTCAATGTAATACGTTCAAAACCAACTTGATCTAAGGCTTTATCAATCTCAGTTTGTAGCGGTACACAATGGCTGCCATCAAAACGCCATAGGGCCATTAATGGGCAAGCGCTGATATCAAATGCTGCCTCGCTTAATTGAAAACATTGTTTAGCAAAGGTAAATAAATGAAGGGTTTCGGCATCAATAACTGTTGTGTCACCTTGAGCATGATTTAACTGCCACACCAGATTACCTTCAATAAAACGACTAAACTTATGTTCTATACGCTTAGCTTCATCATAAGCAATATTGAGCATTTGCCGAGCTACATGTTCGTCATTCACCGCCATTAACAATTCGCATGGGCTTGCCATAGCGTTAAATGAACCTAAAAAGCCCCAAGGACGAGTCTGTAAGCTTATCGCCTCTGGGGCTTTTAACACTGTAGTTAGCCGTTTATGCACGTAAAGTGACTCGTTTTATGGATATAACATCCATCTTAAAACGAATAACTCACTTGAGCTACAATTGCCTTCACTGCTGGGAATAAATCATAGTTCTGTAACTGCCCCGGTAATTGCGTACCATTATTTTCAGGATTTTGCTGATAATACTCAATACGATAACTTAACTCATGTCCACCGGATAAACGCTGACCAAATTTAAGCCCAATGGTATATGCCGTCATATCACCAATACGATAATCTGCGCTGGCATACTCAGGTATGGCATCGCCACTCATTAAGAATGGTCGATAAAACTCAGCAGCCTGCTGTTGGTAATAACGTAAATGTAATTGTCCGTAGATGCTTGGGCTAAAGTAATAGCGATAATGGGTTTCTAACGTATGTGATTGAATATCCCAATCGTCAGTACTGTAACGATATGAAAAATCGACTACACCAGAATCTAAAGCACCTTTGGTAAGTAAAAATACACTGTGTTTCAAGCGTGAGTCAGGACGATTTTCATAACGGTAAGCT